>JAHDFT010000104.1 GCA_020628015.1 Bacteroidota bacterium | reverse complement strand
CAATTCTATACCTTTGGAATTTAGTACTTTTACATCAATGAATTTATCCTTATTAGGTACCTGCTTTTTAATTTCAGATTCTTGCCCTTTATAGCCTTCCGTTTTGACCAATAAATAATCATGATATAATTTATAATGACCATTTCCTTTTAAATTAATGACTAAACCACCATTAGCATGTATATTAAAATCTACCTTATTATCTTGAAAATTGATCCATTGATCAGCAAGCTGATAATGCCCACTTAAATGATTAATTGTGGTTGAATAAAGGAGTAAAAAAATCAGGCTAAAACTTGTTTTCATAGTGCTTCACTTTTGCGATTTGCTTAGAAGACACAAAATTTTCATATATCGTTGTATTGCTATAAATATTAGACACATAGGAATATTATTCCGCAACCACCAACTCCACCTTAATTCGATCAGGATCTTCAAAAAATACCGCATAATAATCCTTTCCACCTGCAAAAGGATGTTGATCGGCATACAATATATTCACTTGCCTAGCTTTTAATTGCTCTGTAAACTCATCCACCATTGCACGAGAATCGACATGAAATGCCAAATGATTTAAGCCTGTTCGCTTTCGGTGATAGGGAATGTCTAGGTATTTTGCTTCTGTTTGTACAAAAACGAGGTAAGTATCCGCTAGTTGATAACTGATGCCCTCCTCCCATTGTTGATAGATGGTATAGCCTAATTCGGTCAATAACCAGCCCCAAAATTCAATGGTTTTTGCTAGATTACTCACATAAATTTCGATGTGGTGGACTAAGCCTTTTTTAGTCATTATTGGTATTTAAATTTTATTTCCTACATAATAATTCCCTTGTAAAACAGGCACATTAGGGCTAACGTTCAAAGCACAAGCCAAATCAACATCATTTTCAAATCCTCTTCCTATCAATTCCTTGCCTGATCCACAGGCTTTTATAGTTGCCCTTAAATTTTCTTTTACCGCATTAAAAGCAGCCAATGCCATTTCACTTTCTGGAGAAAATCCGCCAGTAAGAAAGGATAAAATAGCACCAGCACCCAAAAAATCCTCTATTGCAAATCTCAAAGAGCCATCTTCCCATTTTTCACCAGCAGGAATAATGGCAATCTTGTCTCCGATACTCATTGCCTGTTCTGCTACTGCTTGAGCATTTCTTATGCATCCGCAAATCGTTGGTGTATTGCCTGAAGAAAGGGATAAGGTGGAACCGTTTGGGGAGGGTAAGACGAGTTTGGTATGGGTTGGGATACTTGTTAGTGATGACGGAGACAAGGACAGACCATCTTTTGCCTTTCGCTTTTTATCGGCAAGTGCTGCACCAAGGCTATCTGCATAGTGTTGAGCCGATTCATCTTTGTATCTATAAGGGAAAATAAGTGCACCATTACTTGTGGCAATATCCACAGCAGTTGAAAAGGATAGGACATCAATAATAATCATTACATCCGAATCAGGAGCTAGTTTTTGAATACCTTGGATGCCCCATTCGAGTTTGATATTGTGGTTGTTTTGGTTGAAGTACATGGTTTTTTTGTGGTTTATTGTTCAATATTTGTTGATTAGTGATAATTGGATCGCATATTTTCAATAATTACAGCCTTATTATGCGCTATTATATCTTGAAGGATTTTCACTCTCGACCTCCCATCTCCTCATACATCCTCCCCCTCCAAAAAAACACCTCCTCTTCCCCTTCCTTCAATCCATTATCAAATTCAAAATTGAATTCAGCTTTAAGCACTCCTTGTTCCCAATACTGTTTATCAATAATCAGCTCTCCGTTTTTCAGGTTAAATTTGCGATTCCCTACTTGTGGATTGATGCTTACCAAATCAACCCATGTCTTATATATTGATTGCTCTATTTCGATGTTTAAAGTACTATGTGTGGCTGCATTGGTCTCAGAGTAAATAGTAATTTGTTGATCACTTTTCCTTTCTATATAGACAAAATTTGCCCCTGCAAATTCTGGGCAATTGCTTTCGGATTCGAGGGAAAAAAATAGATGTGTAGTATCAATAATTTCGTAGAATGCTTCTAGGGAATCGGCTTTAATTCGTCCATTCGTTTCTTTCATTGCCTCAATTTCAACTGGGCAAATTCCATCACAAGTCAATTGACCAAATTCATTTCGGTATACGCCTTCTGGATAAGTCCATTTTTGGGTGAAGTCAAAATTGGAATCTATTTTATCTACCCAATTGATTGTAAATGTTGTTTTTGAATCTTTCTGTGTTTTAGATGGTTTGCATTTGTTGAATAATATTATTGTTAGTAGAAGTAAAGGTAGAATTGGCTGTTTCTTCATTGTTTCCTTTTTAATCCATCCCCCACTAATTCTTCCTCACCTCTTTAATCTGAACCAATTTATTATCATTATCTATAAAAACAGGATATTTTAAACTAAAGGTATGTTTATCTGCTACCTCAGAAATGTCCAAACCAGCCTCTACCAGACATTCTCTCAAAGCCCATAAAAAAGAACCATGTACACCTCCCCAACCTGAATGACTGGTTTCTCTATTGAAAATATTCACCAATTGGTATTTATCTAATTTGGAAAGGTCGGCTTTTGATTGCTCGTAATAATTATCAAGTAAAGCGTTACTAGAATTGTTCATAATAAGTAGTTTTTGATTAATGGATAATCCACATCGTTGATACCACCGTGACAATTGCTCGGTTGGTGCAAAGCTCTTGATGCGTTGCGGCAAATTTACTATTTTGATTGATAAATCACAAGAGCTGAATGGGGAATACTATTATGATCACTATAATTCCATTTCTGTCACAATCGCCAAATGATCAGAACTTCCTCCTGGAATCACCTTTGTTTCTATAAATTGGAGTTTGCCTCTGCCGAGTTTTTTTTGGGTTTGGTTTTGTTGGGATATATATGGTGTCTAAGTAATGAAAGTATTATTTTACAGACAAATGTAAATGCTCTCGCCTTATTTTGATTTCCTCAAATCGCTCCTGTGGTACATCATCTATATCCACACTTTTAAAATAATTTTCAGCTATTTGAAGAGCTTCTATTCCTTTATCTTTTTTATCAGCCAACAAGTAAAAGTCAAATATTTTAGCTATAAATCCATACCGTTCCTTACTCATCAAATAATTAGCAGCCCCTTCCCAATCTGAAACTTCATTTAATAATGGCACACCTATATTCAAAAGGTTTTTCGTCAAATCCTCCATTAATTCAACATTATCATATTTTGTCAAATCATACTGTGTCACATTCCTATATGCTGATTCCCAATCTTTAATATGACTATCATACCAAGATTCCACATAATTATTTAGTGGTTTAAAGCCATAGGTTTTCTCATGCCACTTAACATAAAAGTTCGACGTTATTGATAATATTGCCCAGAAAGATACCACTACATTTCCAAAATTTCGCTGATTTTTTGCAAAATAGATTTCTTGAGTAAAACCACCTTTTTTTCGTTTAAAAATCAACTTTGATTTCAAAAGTTTGAACCCAAGTTTAGCCATTTCAGGCTCAACAAATTCTTCAATTAACCTTCGAATTCTTTCACCTGGTTTTAAGTAAATGTATTTCATCCTTTTTCTTTCTGACATATTGTTTGAGTTTCGCTTGAGGTAAGTAGCTTTTTGCCCATGCCACTCTATTATCAAACTTTTTTGCGTCCCACTAGGCAATCGCTCCTTTAATTCTTCTTCTGTTAGCTTAAATTTTTGGGCAAGACTTGCTCTGGCTTGCTTCATCGAATATTCTTTTCCATCTGCTGCAAATTCTAGCAGGGGGCGGAAAAATGATTGGAAATCGGGTATTGGCTTTTTTTTGCTTGGGTTTTGTTGGTGGTTTTTATAAAATAGAGATAAATATAGTAAAAGCCTTTTAATTACACTAACGCAAGGTAACTTCATTATTTTGCTTTCATTTCCAGACAACTTGTCTTATATTTGCAGACGGCTTGTCTAAAAAACATTTCTATGAAAGAAAAGGCTTTTTTATTGCTCAAAAATATTACAGATCATGCATCTTCTGATGAAATCTGTAAACATTTAACACAGTTACTTGAATCCTACTATTCCTTTCCCACTTCCTATTTAAATGAAAGATTGACCCAATTGTCCATAAATCATGACCATTTATTAGCTTTCACCTTACAAACTGATTCAGCTTATCCTTACATTATTTTTGCCTTCTGTAAACCCACATATTTTATAAATGGAGAACAAGAACTCATTAATATTTGTCAGCAATACGAATGGAATTCAATAGCCGTTTTATCTGCTGGGCAAGCTAATTTAGTCAAATATTTACAGAAAAACTTTCAAACTGGAGCATATGAATACATTAATGAGTTTGAAAAGTTTAACAAAAATCAACTACATTCTAAATACTTAAATAATCCAACTAACCAATTAGTCCCATTATCAACAAATGTAGAAAACTTGTTTTTTGAAGCACATTCTGTAATTAGGGCTATTGATGGCTTACATGCAGATGCTGCCCTCGATGAGCTTTGTAAGTTTATTTATGCCAAACTCTTTGATGAAGAACAAACCGAAAAAGAGAAATATTATAAATGTCAAACAGCAATTTATGGTAGTAAAATAGAGTGTGTGACTGATTTTAGGCTACTCTATAAGGCTGCTTGTGAGTATGATTTGAGAGTTTATGGTTTAAGAATACCCAAATATAAAAAATCAAGGGGTGTTTTTGATTCACCAATAAAATTGTCTAATGCAACATTACATCAACTAATCTCCTTATTTGAAAAATATTCCTTATCTAATTCAGATTTAGACATTAAAGGAAGAGCATTTCAAAAACTGTATACGCCTACCTTAAGATCTGGAATGGGACAATATTTCACCCCGCATCCTATAATAAAATTTATGGTCAATATTGTTTCCCCTAAAATTAACGATTTGATAATTGACCCTTTTGCTGGCTCTGGACATTTTCTAACGGCTTCCTTAAACTATGTCATTCAAAACGCTCAAGATATAAAGCCCAATAAACTAGATGAATTTGCTTTCTATAAATTACATGGAATTGAGAAAAGTGAACGAATGGTTAGGGTGGCAATGACCGATATGCGTTTACATGGTGATGGTCATTCTAATATCAGATGTACGGATGCTTTATTAAGCTTTGATAATTATGAGGATTTACTAGAAAATAGCTTTGATATTGTTTTGTCAAATCCTCCATTTGGTTCAATACTTTCAAAAACATCCTTTGCTGGACTAGGAAGTTTTGAATTACTTAAAGGCAAAAAATCACTTCCTTTAGAAGTACTTGGTTTAGAAAGATGTATTCAGTTTTTACGTCCTAATGGGCGGCTTGGGATAGTTTTACCTGAAAGTATAATTATTAATAAAAATCAAAGCTTTGTTAGAAACTGGTTATTGTCAAAAGTGGCATTATTTGGCATAATTGGTTTGCCTTTGGAAACCTTCTCTCCTTATGGAGCCAATATTAAAACGGTTATACTGTTTGGAAGAAAACTGAAAGAGGGGGAACAATCCGAGAAGGACACAAAAATATTTATTGCTGAAGTAAAATCAGTAGGTTATGATTTTAAAGGGCTAAATAAAGCATTTGAAGACTTATCTAATATTGAATCCCAATTTGTTGACTTTTTATCTCAAATAAAACACAATGAATCATAAAATAATCAAAACTGAAGAATTGTTTAAAGCCTCTCGATGGAATTTAAAAGTATGGTTGAATGAACATCAAAAGTCATTAGCCACTTCTTTTCCAATGATAAAACTAGAACAACTGGTCGTTCAACGCAAAAAATCACTCAACCCACAAGATTTTAAAGAAAGATGCTTTAATTATGTAGGGCTTGAAAATGTTAAGTCTTATTCAGGCTTTTTGATTGACTTTGCACCTAAATATGGAAAAGAGGTAAAATCTCGCTCTAAAATTTTTTTACAAGGAGACCTGTTATATGGAAGATTACGTCCCTCTTTAAATAAATGCTTACTGGTAGAACATAATTTAAAGGAAGGCATATGCTCAACAGAGTTTTTTGTGCTTGTTCGTAAAACCAATCAAATTTTGCCTAATTATCTTCGCTACATATTAACTTCAGATTTTGTTTTGGAAAAGGTGAAAATACTCACTTCTGGGGCTGCTTTACCACGAATTCAAATCAAGGATTTCCTAAATATTGAAATTCCTGTACCTCCAATAGACATCCAAGAGCAATACGAAACTTTTATTAAGAAAGCTTTTGAAAAACACTTTAATTTATTTAATTCATTGAACGAATTTCCTGTATTAATGAACCAATCTTTTAATGCGGCAATAGGTTCTGGTTCAATTCCAATATTAGAATTAAATAATAATACAAATACAAAGATTTGGCATAACCCATTACCAATAGATAAAACAAATTTGTTATTCTAAGTGATCTCTTAGTGCTATATAATATTTAGGTATATTGGCTCTAATCAAACTAACTACTTCTTTTTTGGATAGTGAGGTAGTATCTAAATTATAAAGTACCGCTATAGTATCCCACTCTCTTCTTGTATATTGATTCTCCTCTTCAGTTGGATAATTTCTATGAATAAAGGTAATATAATCATCAATTGCCAAATTACGTTTTCTTAATGTTCTAAACTTTGTTCTTGAATCAACGCCGCTTGTTTTTATCATTCTAATAAGCCCTCCAAAATTTGCTGCATAGGAAACTCTTGGGGAAGGTCTTGCAGATGGTGGTCCTTTTACTCTTTCTCTTTTTCCTGCCGCATTTAATGGTTCTCCTGTATACTTACAAAAATCTTTAGCACATGCACAATCCTTTTCTGGACAATTTGTTTTATTGACAAAACTACCTCCTCTTGATATATGAAGTTCATCTCTCAGATAAATAATATCCTTTGCCAATCCAATAAAATGATCTTTAATTTTCGGAATGGCATGATAATCTGTGACTTGTGTCCACTCCCAAATAATGACAATCAGTAAATCATGCTCTCCAATTTCTGATAATAAAACATCGAAATGCCCTTTTGACTCATCAGCTCCTAAATTCATTGATTTTACTTCTATTCTATATTCCTCTCCTTCTCTTGTTTGCTCATTCCAATCTTTATCTTTTCTTAAACAAACAAAATCATTATACTGATGATCTGGTAGCCAACCAAGCTCAAAATTGTCTTTTTCTAATTCAAGATTGATATAGTATCCCCAAAGTGCCTCTATCAATAAGCCCATTCCACTACCAATTCGACCTCCACGAGTTTTTAATACATTTTCTGAAAACTCATTTATCTTATTTATAGCGTTAATGGATAGTTCTTTTAATCTATCTACATTCATTTTCCTCTAATTATTAAACACTTTTAAAACTTAATCCCCCCCATATCAATTCAACCACCAAATCGCCCCATTCAGCAAAGTAGCAAAACTCACCCAAGCCAAATAAGGCACCAATAAATAACTCGCTTTAGCATTAATCGGCTTGAATCGCTGGATGCATAGATAGATCAATAACCACAAAATCACAATCGTCACCAAAGCCACAAAAGGAGCCTTCATACCAAAGAAGAAGATCGACCAGAGGGCGTTGAGGATGAGTTGGACGATAAAGATGTGAACAGCGGTTTTGATGGCTGGCTTTTCTAGGCCTTCGTGCCAGACTAGGGCAACGGCGATGCCCATCATGCTATAGAGCAGGGTCCAAACGGGTGCAAATAACCAAGGGGGAGGATTGAAAAAAGGCTTATTGAGCGTGACAAACCAATCATTGACTGAGGAGGCGGTTGCTAGACCAGAGAGAAAACCGACGGCTAAACAGGTAATAATGCCTATGGCTATTTTAACAGCTAAAGGAAGATTATTCATGAATTTGTATTTTATAATATTGTTGATTACTGATGATTGACTATAAATTGGCTGGGAAAATGACTTCCTCACAGGCATTGAAAAGCCTCAATGCCTCCAATTTTACCTCGAAAGCTCCCCACCATTCGGCTTCACGAGCTTTCCCCTCTTGAACAACCATATTTTTGACAAATAGTTGTTGCTTTTTTCGATCTGCTTTTAAATCTATTTGTGCTACGAAACGATCTTGGTACAAAATAGGGAGGGTATAATAGCCTATCTTCCTTTTGGCGGCAGGGACATAGCATTCTAAATGATAGTGAAAGTCAAATAATCGCCTCATGCGTTCTCGCTGTATGATTAAATTGTCAAAGGGACAAACGATATGTAGGGATTGATTCGGCACCTTGGGGGTTTGTGCTATTAATTCGGATGTTGTATACCATTCTAAACGGGGGAATCCTTCTACTTTGATGCTAATGTATCGGCCTGATTGTAGACCTTTTTCGAGCGTTTTTTTGACTAGTTTTTTCCCCCCATTCCGCAAATAACAAATACAATTTAAAGTAGCTAAACCTTGTGCTTGGATGGTTCGATCAATAAGGTAGTGGGCTTGTTCTTCTTCGGTGGGAAAACGAGTATCTATATTGTTGGGGAGTACATTTTCTGGAAGGTCGTATACTTTTTGAAATTTGTCTCGACCTAAGACCATTAATTGCCCTGCATGAAACAACTGCTCTAGGGCGATTTTGGTGGGTTTCCAATTCCACCAGGCACCTGATTGATGTCCATCAGGCTTTTTGAAATCCTTTGATTTTAGAGGGCCTTCTGCCTTAATGCGATCCAAAACGTATTGCATGACCGCTGGCTGTTGCTCAAACCAATGTTTCTTACCTCCAGCATATAAACGCATTCGAGGCAAGCAATAACGAAAATCTTCTATCGGCAAATAGGCCGCTGCATGGCTCCAATACTCAAAAATGCCTCTTTGCGGCTCTTTTTGTAACATTGCCAAATCCTTTGCTTGATAAGCTGGGTAACGAACCCAAAACGTATGGTGATGCGCTCTTTGAACCACACTAATGGAATCAATTTGCACATATCCTAAACGACGAATGACTTCAAGTGGATTTGGCAATGCATAAAGGTGATGTAACCCTTGAGCATACAGAACCAATTGGCGAGCTATATTTTTTTCAAGTTTCATCACCTTTAAATCTTATGTAACCTGTATATTAGTTTTCAGGGAAACCTGCATCTGCCCAACATTGCAAGATTTCTAGCTCACTAGCGGTCAATGTTTTAGGCTTACCATCTGGTACAAAATCAGCAGGTGGCATATTTTGATCGTCTAATACTCTTTTGGTAAATTTAGCAGCCGTCAAACTGGCAGATAAACCAGTAAAAGAGGTGTAGTCATTCGATGCAGCATTAATATAAGGATTCGCATCTGTTCCACTATGACAACCTGAATAAGCACAAGAATTGTCAATAATGCTTTTTACTGCACCATCATAAGTCGCACTCAAGTCATCACATGGATCATCTTCTCCACAAGAAAACTGTAAAAAAACAGCACACATCGCTAAGATACTTAATGCAAATTTTAAATTCTTCATAGGGTCTGAGTTTTAATGAAATCAGGTAATAGCTAAGACCGTAGTGATAAAATACGCTTGACTTTATCACTACGGCCTTCCAAATATAAAAAAAGATACCAATTTCATACTAATAATGATAAAAAATGAGTCCTAAAAAATGCCCTTTTCGCACTTTCCTTACTATACCAATTAGAAATCAAAAAATAAGCGTATATACTTCATCCTTTTACAAATAATCTTTGTATTTTTGCAGAAATTTTTAAAAATTCACTTAAATCAGGTCTATTTATATCAAATAGTATTATCAATAAATATGTTTTGATGGATTACTTTTTGTGGGTAATCAATTATACTGATTAGTAACGAGTGAAAAATAAGTTCCCCGATTTTGATTAGGGAAATTTGATCCTAGACAAGGCAAAAAACGTAGGCAATGCAGGGCATTGTCGAGGCTTTTTAACGCAGTATAGGGTTAAATTTAGCAATCAAAATGAGGAAATTATTTTTTGACTGTTACTTATAAGAAATAAAAAATTATGAGCGAAACCGCTGCCACTATCAAATATAGCAAAGAAACTTATGTTGGATGGTACAAATCTATGTACTTACAACGCAAGTTTGAGGAGCGAGCTGGTCAATTATATGGACAACAGAAGATTAGAGGTTTCTGTCATCTTTATATTGGTCAAGAAGCAGTCTCCGCTGGTATGATTTCAGCTACTAATCAAGATGATCCGATTATCACCGCTTATCGAGATCATGGACTCGCATTGGCAAAAGGCATTTCTGCTAATGCTTGTATGGCTGAATTGTACGGCAAGGCTACTGGTTGTGCGAAGGGAAAAGGTGGTTCTATGCACTTTTTTTCTAAAGAACATCATTTTTATGGTGGGCATGGCATCGTAGGCGCACAGATTCCATTAGGAGCTGGCATTGCCTTTGCGGAGAAATATAAAGGTACGGATAAGGTGTGTTTGACCCTCTTCGGAGATGGAGCTGCTCGTCAAGGTGCTTTACATGAAACATTCAACTTGGCGATGCTCTGGGATTTACCTGTCATTTTTATTTGTGAAAACAATTATTATGCGATGGGTACTTCTGTTTCTCGTTCTTCTAATGTAACCGAGTTGTATCAATTAGGAGCGGGTTATAGTATGCCTTCTGAGCCTGTTGACGGAATGAGTGTTGAAGCAGTTCACGAGGCTATTGAGAAAGCGGCTGCTCATTGTCGAAGTGGTAAAGGCCCTTATTTCCTAGAAATTCGGACTTATCGTTATAAAGGACACTCCATGTCTGATCCTCAGAAATATAGAACTAAGGAAGAGGTCAAAGAGTATAAATCCATAGACCCTGTGAAGGATGTCAAAAGGATTATTTTAGAACAAAATTGGATGTCTGAACAGGAGGTCAAAGATTTGGAAGGTAAAATTAAAAAAGAGGTAGAAGACTCGATTAAATTTGCGGAAGAATCTCCTTGGCCAGATGATCAAGAATTGTGGAAGGATAATTATGTACAACCTGATTACCCTTTTATTACAGACTAACCTTATTCACATAAGCAATTAACTGACTTATGTGTAGGTATTAAAAAAAATTATAGCTATAAAAGACCCATAGGAACAAGTGAAAAATAAGTACTAGATTTTGGTTAGAAGAAATTGAAAAGGTATTTTTTAACTGTTCCATATTTTATTTGGGCTTCAAATTTTGAAAACTATGTCTAAAAAGAAGCAACAAGACACCCTGCTAGATAAGGAAATAGATTTGCAGGAATCGTATTCGAAGGCGGAAAACTTTATTAATGACAATAAAGGATTGGTATTGGGTATTGCTGCCCTTATTCTAATAGGATTAATCGCCTACTTCGGTTTCAACAATATCTACTTAGCAGGACAGGAGAAAGATGCTCAAGCATCAATGTATAAGGCGCAACAGTATTTTGCAAAGGATTCTTTTAATCTTGCCCTTAATGGTGATGGCAATCACTTAGGTTTTCTAGATGTGATTGATGAATATAGCGGCATGACTAAATCTGCAAAATTAGCGAATTACTATGCTGGTGTATCTTACCTCAATATGGGTAATTACGAAGATGCCATCAAATACTTGTCTAACTTTAGTAGTGATGATATTATGGTTAGCACGATGGCAATTGGTGCAATGGGTGATGCTTATATGGAATTGGGACAAAATGACAAAGGCATTAGCCAGTACAAAAAAGCAGCGAATAATAGCAAAAATGAATTTACAGCTCCTTTATTCTTGATGAAAGCTGCAATGGCTTTGGAAGCTGAGGGTAAATTCAAAGATGCTAAGGGTTATTATGACCGTATCAAAGCTGATTTCCCTAAAAGTACACAAGCGTCAGATATTGACAAATATATCGCTAGAGTGGCTGCGAAAATATAATTCCCACTCTCCTACTACTTATCCTACCTATTGATTTAATAGGTAGCAATTTATTCCTTATCAATATTGGCTAAAATCTACTATGTGTAAGCCTTTGTTGATAAGGAATAGCTTTTATTACCCTAAAAAATAAGCATTAGTGGCATCTTCCCTTAAAAATCTTTCCGAATATCCGCTTGATGAAATTCCTGCTGCTGGTGGGATGACTTTCGGTATTGCCGTTACAGACTATCATAATGACATCACTTTTGCCCTATTGAGAGGCTGTATAGAAACTTTGCACAAACATGGTGCAGAGGATCAAAATATTACCGTCTATCATGTACCTGGTGCTTTTGAATTGCCATTGGGCGCACAATTCCTAGTAGAAACCAAGGAACCTGATGCGGTGATTTGTCTAGGCTGTGTGATTACAGGTGAAACCCGTCATGATGAGTATATTTGTAATGCGGTGAGCCAAGGCATTATGCAATTGGGATTGGATTTTAATATACCAATTATTTTTGGAGTCCTTACCCCACAAACTTTACAACAGGCTAAAGATCGGGCTGGTGGCAAGTATGGTAATAAAGGGATAGAAGCTGCGGTTACTGCCATTAAAATGGTCGATCTTAAATGGAAAAATTTCCATTATAAGGATTTACTTGATTTGAATTAATGTAAATAGCTTTATTTACCTGTCATTTTTCCTTGTGTACTATTTTATTTTGTTGTAGGCTGTATTATACAGTAATGATATAATTTATTTCCCTCTATTTTCTAATACAATTCATTCCCACCTATGAAACTAAGCACCATTGATACAGGATTTTTTAAACTAGACGGTGGTGCCATGTTCGGTGTTGTCCCCAAAAGCATTTGGAAACGCTTGAATCCACCTGATGAAAAGAATTTATGTACTTGGGCGATGCGTTGTCTACTAGTAGAAACAGACGACCGCAAAATATTGATTGACACAGGCATTGGAGATAAACAAGATGAAAAATTCTTTAGTTATTTTGAACCAAGCGGCCCTGGATCATTAATCCGTTCCCTAGAAGCCATCGACCTGACCCCTGATGACATTACCGATGTCTTTTTAACGCATTTGCACTTTGACCATGTTGGTGGGGCGGTCAAAAGAAACCAAGACGAATACCACGAACTAGAGCCTACCTTTGAATACGCCACTTATTGGACCAATGAACAGCATTGGCAAACAGCTACTCAACCCAATGCTAGAGAAAAAGCTTCCTTTTTAAAAGAAAATATCCTTCCATTACAAGAACGCAATCGGCTCAAATTTGTCAAAGAAGGGGAAAAATTTGCTACTGGTTTTGAAGTCATCTGGGTACATGGACATACAGAAGCCATGATGTTACCTGTATTAGACTACAAAGGCAAAAAAATCATTTATATGGCAGACTTGATTCCTTCTTCTGGACACATCAAATTGCCTTATATTATGGCCTATGATATGCAGCCCCTAAAAACATTAAGTGAAAAGGATCGCATTCTCAATTGGGCTTGTGATAATGGTCATCTCCTCTTTTTTGAGCATGACCC
>JAHDFT010000103.1 GCA_020628015.1 Bacteroidota bacterium | reverse complement strand
AAATGACAATCAGGCGAGACTAATGCGGCGTGTTGTTCTGCCCATTTGAAATCACTTTTGTTGTAGACCACAACTTTTAATTCATTAACGGCTGGGTAAATATCAGGCAGTGGAAATTTGAATTTCTTAGGAGACAAGCAAATCCAATCCCATTGACCAGAAAGGGGGTAGGCTCCTGATGTTTCTATATGTAATTGCTTACCTTGTGCTTTGAGTAGTTTACAAAGGTGATTTAAATCATAAATAAGGGGTTCACCACCAGTAATCACCACCAAATCACTTGGACAAGCCGCTGCTTCTTTGACAATCGCTTCTACAGCTAAAATTTCATGTTTCCCCGCATCCCAAGACTCCTTGACATCACACCAATGACAACCCACATCACAGCCAGCCAGCCGAATAAACCAGCCAGCTTTGCCCTGATACATCCCCTCTCCTTGTATGGTATAAAATTGCTCCATAACAGGCAGGCTTGTTGTAGGGGGCTTCGCTGTTTGAATGGTAGATGTAATTGGTAATGTCAATTTATTTATTTTTAATGATTGCTTAAAAACTGCTGTTTTCAATTCAAAACAACAGTTCTTCAACATAAAAAAGTTTACAAAGATAGCGAATTATTAGAGAATTATGTACTAGCATGATGCCATTCCCATGAAATTCCTTAAATTATCCCCATAAAATTGCATCTCAGCTCCAAAAAACCATCTATTTTTGTTAAATTTGCAAGAAAATTACTAAAATGTCAATCCTTAGATTACAATTACCAACAGATCCAAGATGGGTCAATCTAGCAGAAAAAAGCCTAGAAGACATATTGACCGACCATGCTTATTGTGAACAAAAAGCTGCTTCTACCTGCATATCCATCATTCAACAATATCCTGATAAGGTAAAGCTTGTTAATGAGTTGGCTCCTATCGTTACGGAAGAATGGGGACATTTCAGAATGGTGTTGCATGAAATCCAAAAAAGAGGGCTTTCATTAGGTAGACAGCGAAAGGATGAATATGTCAATAAATTGATCAAATTTTGTCGAAAAGGACAGAGTAAAGAAAATCAATTATTGGATAAATTATTGATGGCTGGCTTGATCGAAGCAAGAAGTTGTGAACGATTCAAATTGTTGTGGAAAGGGATTCAAGACAAGGAATTAAGTGAGTTTTACTACAAATTAATGGTTGCAGAAGCAGCACATTATACGC
Source organism: Bacteroidota bacterium (assembly GCA_020628015.1). GTDB lineage: Bacteria > Bacteroidota > Bacteroidia > Chitinophagales > UBA2359 > JAHDFT01. Next base: position 12,230 of record JAHDFT010000103.1, on the reverse strand, counting down.
TATTCTTGGAATTGGCAAGAACTTACTTTCCACATGATGTTGTTAAAGCTCGTTGGACGGAATGGCTGGCGCATGAGGAAAAGGTAATGGGAGAATTAGAAGTAAGGGGAGATCGAGTGCATTAATCATATTATTTTGTTGAATCGTTATCCTACAAGTATTCTTAAATATTAAAAATGCCTATTTACGCTCAAGTTATTATCCCCCTAGCCATAAATATGGAGTTCACCTACGTAGTACCGCCCGAACTCGAAAGCCTCGTTGCCACAGGAAGACGAGTAGAAGTCCAATTTGGAGCCAAACGCATTTATTCTGCGATTGTCCGCAAGGTATATGAAGCAGATGATTTGGACTTTAATCCCAAGCCTATACTCAATGTCATGGACAAAGAAATATTACTTCATGACATTCACCTGACCATTTGGGATTGGGTAGCTCATTATTATATGGCAACATTAGGCGAGGTGATGAATGCTGCGCTTCCCTCCGCCTTCAAATTATCCAGCACTACCCGACTCTACCTCAATCCTACCTTCAATGAAGATTTTTCGGTATTAGATGACCGAGAATTTATGATTGCGGAAGCCTTACATTTACAAAAGGAAATTAGCATTAGTGATGCACAAGAGATTGTCCAGCTCAAAAATGTATTCCGTTTAGTCAAATCATTGATTGAGAAGGGGGTGATTTTGATTAAGGAGGAATTGGTGGAAAAATATACGCCTAAAAAAGCCACCTTTATCACCTTAAATCCCACCTATGAAAATGAGGAAAAATTAAAAGAATTATTCGAGCAATTGGAAAAAAGGGCAAGGAAGCAACTATTGTTATTAATGTCTTTCCTACATTTTAAAAATCAAAGCGGAAAAAATAGTATTTTACAAGCGCAATTGCTCAAAAAAGCAGAGGTTAGTTCTGCTGTCTTGAATGGATTAGTCAAAAAAGGAATTTTTCAAAAGGAGGCAAAGGTGATTAGCCGGCTCAATGATGCCTTTGATCAAGAAGTGGTATTATATGAGTTATCTGATTTGCAAATCAAAGCCTATGAGCAAATTAAATCCCAATTGGAAAATAAATCGGTAGTCCTTTTACATGGTGTTACCTCCTCTGGAAAAACACAAGTATTCATCAAGCTCATTAAGGATGCTGTGGCAGAAGGAAAACAGGTACTTTATTTGCTGCCAGAAATTGCCTTGACCACTCAAATGATTAGCCGTCTAAGAAAAGTATTTGGCAATCAAATTGGAGTCTATCACTCCAAATTCAATGATGCAGAACGCATAGAGATTTGGCATAAGGTCAGACAAGGAGAATATAAAGTCGTTGTTGGTGCAAGATCTGCTGTATTTTTACCGTTTAAAGAATTAGGTTTGGTGATTGTTGATGAAGAACATGACCCCTCTTTTAAACAATATGACCCTGCTCCTCGTTATCATGCAAGAGATGTAGCGATTTATCTTGCTCACCTTTTCAAAGCCAAGACAGTCCTAGGTTCTGCCACCCCTTCTTTAGAGAGTTTCTTCAATGCCACTAAGCTAAAAAAGTATGGCATTGTCACCTTGTCCCAACGATATGGCGGTGTACAACCACCCATTATAGAACTTGCCAGCATCAAAGCAGCAAAGAAGAAAAAGCAAATGAAGTCCCACTTTACCCTCCAACTCCTCAACGAAATCAAAAAAACACTTGCCAATAAGGAACAGGTCATTCTTTTTCAGAATCGACGTGGTTATGCCCCTTATTTTATCTGTAATACTTGCGGCTGGATTCCAGAATGTGATCAATGTGATGTAAGCTTAACTTACCACAAATACGCCAATGAACTGCGTTGTCATTATTGTGGTAAACGGCATAAGCCTTATAGTCATTGTGATAAATGCGGTAGTCATGACATTCGTCAAGCGGGTTTTGGGACGGAAAAAATTGAGGACGAACTGCAAATGTTTATCGAAGGCGTAAAAGTAGGCAGACTTGATTTGGAAACGGCACGTACTAAGAAGGGTTTTGAGCGGATTATTGAAGATTTTCAGGAGCAAAAATTACAAGTACTAGTCGGCACCCAAATGGTTACGAAAGGACTAGATTTCGATAATGTAGGTCTAGTAGGGATTATGAGTGCGGATCACCTCATCAACTTCCCTGACTTTCGCTCTATAGAACGTGCTTTTCAATTGATGTTGCAGGTAAGTGGACGAGCAGGTCGTCGGAAAAAGCAGGGTAAGGTATTAATTCAAGCCAATAATACCCATCACCCTGTTTTACAACATGTTATTCACCAGACTTATCTCCCTTTCTTCACAGGAGAATTGTTTGACCGTCGCCAACATTTGTATCCTCCTTTTATTAGGATGGTACAATTGACGCTTAAACACAAAGATCGAGATAAGGTCAATAAAGGAGCTTTTCTCCTTGCTAAGTTGCTGAGAGGCAGACTTGGTAAGCAAGTATTGGGTCCAACTGTGCCTTTAGTGAGCCGAATACGTAACTTTTACATTAGGCACATCGTCGTAAAGCTGGATAAAAAACTTGTCGCATTGACAACAAACAAATATTATATTGCACAAATGATCGGAAAACTCAAAGAGGAAAAGGAGTTCAAATCAGTTATTGTGCAGTTGAACATAGATCCATAAACAAGACATGGTGAAAAGATATTTCTACTATGTCTCAATTAATCAAATGTTTAATCCCCAAAAATATCTACCATGTACAAACAATTATACTTAAGCTTAGTACTCACTATTTTTGTAGGTATGCAAGTATTTGCACAAGGACCAACACCACAACCATCTCATGTTGTAAATGCCGCACCAATAGAAGAGGTGCAAGTGCCTCCACCACCCGAAATGGCTCCTGCTACTGTTCCACCAACAGCATCAACAGCTCCACTCACACAGGATCAGTTGAATGAATTTCAGGCTGGCAAATCTTATTATCGGGATAAAGATGGCAATATCAAGGAATTACAAGCTGCTTTGGTTTCTTTTGATGCTTATGAATACGATTTTGGTAATATTCCTTTAGAGAGTAAAATTCCTTATCATTTTGTTTTTGAAAATAAAGGAACAACCCCACTTGTTATTTCTAATGCCTGGGCTTCTTGTGATTGTACAGATGTTTATTGGCCAGAAACACCTATTGCACCAGGTGAAAAGGCTTCGATACACATTATTTATGATTCTAAGGATCGTTTAGGTAAGTTTTTTAGAACGATTACTTTCTCGGCAAACACCCTAGATAAGACTCATAATCTTTATATTAAGGGAGTTGTAGTCAAAAATATGGAGCCTATTTTCTACGAAATGCATGATGCTATCTCAGAATAAAATTGCTTTTTATTATTTTTTTCACTAATTTACATTATTTGTAATTTCTGAGTAAAATATAAAACAAAGCTCCCTTTATTTCGTTATTCCTATACACTTCGTTAAACCAACAATTCTAAATAATAACAAGTGAAAAATAAGTTCCCTATTTTGATTAGGTAAATTATTTTTTGACTGTTACATAGATAAAAAAAGACATAAAAAAACCCTCTTTTCCTTTTAAAGGAAGAGAGGGTAAATTGGGAACACTAAGTAAAATACACTGATTAAAGCTTTCAATTAAATAACTTATTTGGTAATGGTAGTCAAATATTTTTGGTTTTTTATTTCCTACCATCACTTGAATATAGAATCTTTATTTCTTCTCGACTCTACTATCTTTCTATATTATTGTAACAAACCCTAAGTGCAGGCTTTTATACAATCCACTCCTCACTTTTCCTACAAAATAGTTTAACAAATGGTATTCATATCCTCAATTAAAAAAATATCGTACATTCTTGTTATTGCTGCGCCACCACAACAATAACATTTAGTTCATGTCTCTGTAAATATTTCAACACAAGTTATATTATAATTAACAATTAAAAGTAACTTCATCATTATTTTATTGTTAATTATGAATGATAAATGCCCTTAGTTTATCATTACTGCTCTTAAATACGAAATTACATTATAGTAGCTTTTAAAAAAAATCAACTTTAACTAGAAATTTAGACTTATAAAGATTGTGCAAAAATGATTTTTTGTTCGTAACTTCATAGCTATTAACACCTTATATAACCCATTATTTAAAAAATATGAAGGTTTCTAACGACTTATTTGACCTTATTCATTCTCTTCAAAGAGGAGAAAAAAGATATTTTACTATTAATGCCTCTCAGCATGTTGTGGGAGACTCTAATAATTATTTAAAGTTGTTTCGTGCTATTGATAAGCAGAAATCTTATGATGAGGCGCAATTAATTCGCCAATTTGGTCATGAAAACTTTTGTAAAAACTTTTCTGTAACTAAAAATTACCTTTATAATGCGATTTTAAAGAGCCTAGAGGCTTATGAGGCAGAGAAAAACATCAATAATAAAATCGTTCATTCCTTTTTTAAATGTAAAATTTTACACCAGAAAGGCTTATATCATCAATGTTTTAAATTACTAGAACGCACTAAAAAGGAAGCTTATAAGTATGAACATTTCGCCCTTTTATTAGAAATTTTTGATCTGGAAATCAGTTTAATGGCTAACGCTAAGGTGACTTATTTTTCTGATAAATTACATACCATATTAGAAAAGCGCAAGCACATCATGGAATGTATGCGTCAGACAGAGCTGTATCTCCAACTCAAATGTGAAATATATGGCTTGCTTAAAGAGTCTATGTCTGTTAGAAATGAGGAACAAGTTAAACGGATGCGTGCGATTATGCAACATCCAGCAATGCAAACAGAAACCGAACCAGATTCCTTTCACGCTCACCTCCACTATCTCAGTACCGCCAGTATGTATTATTATTTAGAGAAGGATTTTGAAAAATCTTATCAATATTCTGTAAAAATCGTTAACCTTTGGGAACAAAATGCTCACTTTATTAAATCTGATATAGAAGGTTATCTTGCTTCTGTTAATAATTTTTTTATTCGATGCCGTTTTTCTAAGCGTTTTGAAGAGATGGTTCCTTATATTCAAAAGTTAAAAAAACTAAAAACAGCAAGTGTTGAAATGGAAAAATTGTGGTTTTTAGTTACCTATAGTAATGAATTAGCTAACTGTACTTATCTCCATCAACATGATAAGGCACTAGCCATTATACCTGAAATCAAAAAAGGCTTGAAAAAATATCAAGATGCCCTTGGTGAAGAATGGTATTTGATGTTCTATGTATCTATTGCAGGTATTTATCTTTCTAATGAATACTATGAAGAAGCCTTGGATTGGGTAAACAAAATACTGAATAGACAAGACTTAGGCATACGCAAGGATTTTTATGCTTCGGCTCGTTTATATAGATTGATCATCTATCATGAATTGAAACACAATTTATTATTGGAGTATACTTCTACTGCAACTTACCGTTATCTGCAAAAAAATGATGAATTGTTTGAATTTGAAAAGTTCTTCTTAGATTTTATTCGTAAAAGTACACAAGCTAAGAATCAAAAAGAGATGGGAGAGCTTTATCAAAGGTTACACAGTCATCTTGAAAGTGTCTCCGATAAATATAAAGAAGACCAAAGTGCTTCCAGAGATTACTTTACCATTATGCAATGGGTAAAAAATAAATTAGGTTTATCCCAAGAAAATAAAGTTAAAATAATATCATAATCTCAAAATCGTTTGTTCTTTATGAACATTCCCTTTTTCTTCGATGTTCAAATAAACAGTAAAAACCGTTCAACATTAAGGAATTGTAAGTGATCATTAAAATCATCGTCACCTATATCTATTCATATTCATCTAAACATTGTTTACTTGAATAAACATATAGCAATCAGATCAGTCTATTTCTATCGTCTAATGACATGAGTTTGTTGATCCACATTACTATTCCATACCAATTACATAGCAACATGAAGCAACTTATTTGGTTATCTCTATTTATCATTACATCAGCCACAACCATTACTGCCCAAAGTCTTTCTCCTGAAAAGTTACGAAGTCGCTTTCCAGAAGACGAAGCTGTTTATTTACAAAAACATGCCAATTTACTTATTGATTTCAAAAATAATGAATGGGAAATCAATAAAAATGTTAGTGAAGAAATGTACTTGCTAGATAAACACAAAGCCTCTTTCTTTGCTGAAAAAGTCATCCATTATACTGGTTTTGAGGAAATCATTAATGTTGATGCCAAAACCAAGATTCCTATTAAAATGGGAAAAAAACCAAAGTATAAGGAAATTCCTATTGAAGAGATTGAAACCAAAGATGTCTTATCAGGGAGTATTTTTTACTCTGATCACAAGCAAAAACAATTCTTTTTCCCTGCTGTCCAAGCAGATGCGATCACCTCCCTTCAATATACCGAAAAATCTACTGATCCGCATTTCTTAGGTACCTTCTTTTTTAGTTCTCCTGTGCCAGTATTGGACGCTCAATTCACAGTAGACGTTCCCGACAATGTTGAAATTACCTATACCCTATTAGGATTGCCTAATGAGGCGATTTCTTTTAAACAATCTAAAAAAGGCAATCGCCAAATTTATACTTGGTCAGCAAAGGATATGAAAAAGATGGAATTTGAAGCCAATGCGCCAAATGTGAGCTATTATGAGCCGCATATTGCCATTTATATCAACAAAGTCAAAACAGCAGATCAAGAAATAGAAATATTACAAAATACCAAGAGTTTGTACAAATGGTATAGTGAATTGGTGAAAAACATTAATCCACAAACTGATCCACAATTACAATCTATTGTCCAGAAACTCATCAAAGATGTACCAGACAAAACCGAGCAAATTAAACAGATTTTTCAATGGGTACAAAGCAATATTAAGTACATTGCTTTTGAAGATGGCTTAGGGGGATTTGTGCCTAGGGATGCTGCCGAAGTTTGTCAAAAAAAGTATGGTGATTGCAAAGACATGAGTAGCATCATTGTTGAAATGCTCAAAATAGCAGATATTCCAGCTTACTTAACTTGGATCGGTACTAGAGATCGTCCTTATTCTTACCATAATGTCCCCTCCCCTATCGTTGACAATCACATGATTGCTGCTACAAAAATCAATGGGGAATATGTTTTCTTGGATGCAACGGGAGAATATTTACCTTTCCAATTGCCCACATCAATGATTCAAGGCAAAGAAGCGATGATCGGTTTAAACAAAAATGATTTTGAAATCGTAAAGGTACCTGTTATCCCAAAAGAATCCAATACAGAAACAGAATTCATGCAGATTGAAATCGTGGATAATGACCTTATAGGTGTAGCAGAAGTCAATTTTGAAGGTTACAAAAAAGTCTTTACAGAATATGCTCGCTTACGTGCAGAATCACAAGATAATCCTCATTTTTATGATGAATTTTTGCGAAAGGGCAACAATAAATTTGAGGTAACAGACCTAGATCCTAAAGGCTTCTTTAATCCTGATAGTACACTTACCATCAACTATCAGTTTAAAATACCTGGATACGCCAAAAAAGCAGGTAATAAACTGTATGTCAATCTAAATTTGAAACAAAAATATAAAAATCAGGTCATTGACCTAGAAGAAAGGAAATTAGATCGAGAAAATGAATATCAATATATTGAAAAATTCAAAGTTCAACTCACCGTTCCAGAAGGTTATCAGGTAGACTATCTTCCAGAACCTTTTGAATATAACACCGATGAATTTGGCTTTGTCATTCGCTATCATCAAAAAGAGGATACTATTTTAGTGACACAAGAAACATATATGAACTTCCTACTTCTTGATAAAAGCAAATTCCCTGAATGGAATAAAATGATCAAACAACTAAATGAGGCTTATCAAGAAGTCGTTGTTTTGAAGGCTATTTAGTAGTAATAGCTAAAATAACTGACTCCTATAGTATAAAATACATTTTGAAAGACTAATTAATTGTATCTTTGTTTCCTTTTACTTACCCTACCTAATCATTAAGCTATTAAATAGGGTTAAAAAAATACAAATCAAGAAAAATTCATATGAAAAATACATTATTTATCTTTGTGATGCTTTTATTTTCTACCCAATTATTGGCACAAGATAAGGCTTCCTTTTATCATGCTGACTATGATTGGAAAACAAAACCTGTCTTACATAAGCTCACAACAGAAGAAAAAGCAAGTCCTGCGGTAATTATTAAGGATCAACGCATTTTTGAATACTCCTTAGAGGACGATGGCTTATATGTATTAGAAACAACGCATAAAATCATTCAAGTACTAGAAGATCAAGGTGTCGAAGCTTTTAACAAAGTGTACTTGCCTGTAAGTGATGAGGATGAATTTATTCAAATGAAAGCTCGTTCTATTAGCCCTAAAGGAAAGATCGTCAATTTGAATAAGGACAAAATTCAACAATTAGATAATGTAGAGAATATTGGTAATGTAAAAATATTTGCAGTAGAAGGCTTGGAGGTCAATGGAGAGGTAGAATATTTATATACGATCAAAAGACCTGTTCGAGATCCTTATGGTCGAGAGACTTTCCAGATGGTGGTTAAGGTTAAAGAAGCTGGAATTGATATTATTTCTCCTCAGCATTTGGCTTTTGAAGCGAAGTCTTATAATGGCTTTCCTGAATTAAAATCAACCGTTGACAAGGATAAAGAAATTCGCAAACTTTCGGCAACAGCTAAAGATATAGCTCCTATGATTGAGGAGAATTATAGTGCTTATCGAGCGAATTTGATGCGTGTAGATTACAAATTGAGTTATAATGAAAATCAATTCGTCAAGGAGCGTTTGTATAGTTGGGATATGGCTGCGGAAAGTTTTGGTGGTTTGATTTATACGTATACCAAAGAGGAAGGAGCCTTGATTCAAAAAGAGTTGAAAAAATTGAAACTCAAAAAAGAAGCACCAGATAAACAAGCCATTATTATTGAAGATTATATTAAAAGTAATTTTTCTATCGAAGAAGGAAGTGGAGCCAATTACCAGCTTGTAGATAAAATTTTGGTCAATAAATTCGCCAATGAATTAGGTTTAGCTCGTCTTTTTGCTGCCTTTTTCAAGGAAGCAGGTATCAATCACCAGTTAGTCATTACCAGTAATCGCTTCAATTGTCGTTTTGATGAGGCTTTTGAGAGTTGGAATAATTTTACCGAAATCCTTTTCCATTTTCCTGATTATAAAGCCTATGTCAGCCCTATCTCAATAGAATATCGTTTTGGTCCAGCACCTTTCCAAACGGCTCAAAATCATGGTTTATTTATCGCTGCCGAAAAGGATGCAGATAAAAAGAATGAAGAAGTCTATAAAGGCACAGTTGAATTCATTGAAATGCCTAAAGCAGATGATACCATGAGCATTATTGAAGCAGATATTTCCTTTGATGAGGAGTTTACTGCTGTCGTAGACCTTCGTCAAGCAGCTACAGGTTATCGAGGTTCAGAATTGCGTATTATCCACAAATATCAAGGAGAAGACTTTTTGAAATCTAGGGTCAAATCGGGTATGGAAGATGCGGATATAGATAATATTAGTATCGAAAATGAAGATATGATTAATTGTACGGATAATAAAGAGGTGATCATCAAAGCCAATATGAAAGTACCTTCTTTGACAGAGAAAGCAGGCAAGAGCTATCTTTTTAATATTGGCCATATCATTGGAGAACAAGTGGAATTATACCAAGAAACGGAGCGTCAGGCGGATATTGATATGCATCACCCTATTTACTACAAACGAGTCATTAGTTTTACCATTCCTGATGGCTACCGCTTAGAAGGGATTGATGATATTAAAATTGACAAATTCATGGAAGTAGAGGGAGAGAAAGTCAATCGTTTTGTTTCTGATTATAAAATAGATGGCAAAAAGGTAACGGTAACGGTTGATGAATTTTACCATAATGTCACCCTTCCTAAAGCCGATTATGAGCCATTTAGAGAGGTGATTAATGCGGCTGCCGATTTTAATAAGGTCGTTTTGGTTTTTGAAAAGGAATAATCCTCGATTATTCCATACCGTAGGGACAAGGCATGCCTTGTCCTTCCCCATCATTTGTCATACCCAACAATAAAACCGTATTATTTTTTATAAAAAACACATTTTATTTCATATCGTTGTATAGACAAGGCATGCCTTGTCTATACGATGGTATAAATTTTATTGATTGCCTCTTTGTTGCATGTATCTTCCTGCTAAATGGGCGATTAATCCATCTGTAAAAACAGGAGTTCTGCCTCGCCATTCTGTAATATAAGGTTGTAAATTACTAGGTACAAAAGGCAATTCTCTAGCAATCCAGACTCTCAAATTTCGATTTACCGCCACACGTTGTTGAAAATGACTTTGTAAGTATTCCCCAACTTGGTTAGCCATAGAAGTTCTCGCTCGATCCATATTTAGCAAGCTATGTGTCGCAAATAAAGGGTTAGATGCTTGCTCTTCCTCCTGTTGTTGTCCCTCAAATACTCGCCAAGTAGGATTTCCAGTTGTATGTGCTGTGGTTCGATGTCCCCAGATTTGTCTTTCTTGTCCTTCTGCATTTAAAGCATCTCGTAAATTATCTGCAAAACTCCCCTCCCCTCCAGATTCATGATCCTCCTCTACTAGATTTCGAGCTCTATTCAAACGCCGTTCATTGCCTCTAATTCTATCCACCGCAGCTCGTCTTCTTTCTAATTTTCTTCGCTCTCGTGCATTTCGAGCATTATTTGGATCAGGTCTACTTCCTCGTGCAGCCGCTCCTTCTGCATCATTATAAGTACTTCCCGTCAAACATGCATACATGACCACCCTAGCATCATTCGCCAAATAATTATTAATTGCGGCAGCAAAACCCTCTGTTGTTTCTATTTCTTCCACCTCTGAACTTCTAGCCTGATAAGGACTTACGCCATTAGCTTCACCCCGTCTTGCATCTCTTTCTTCCTGTCGGCGCATACTATTATGCACCCCTCGATGTTTTTCCTCAGCCGTAGCTTGGTCATTAGCAATCAAATTACCTCCTCCAAAATTAAGATAAGAAGTTAATCCATGCGTAAATAATGCTAAAGTTTGAATTTTCACTTCCTGCCCAGTCATTTGAGAAGCTGATTCCGAAACCTGACGACAACGGCTAACAATATCCCCAATATGTGAAACGGGTGTAGCTGCTGCTTCTCCAAATACAGCTTGATTATTTTCGATCATGACTGCATTGTGATCTCTTGCAAAATTATTGGCTTCTGCCTCAAAAGTCCCCTGATCACTAAAAGGAGATTCACCAGATACGTAAAGTGCAACGGTAAGTCCTCCATTCGCCAAAGCATTATCTAGTCCAGTACTTTCAGGCACAGGCGGTCTATCAGGATGCGACATCCCTCCATTCTGTTGCATTTGTACTAAAGGTGCATGATCAAATGATTTTTGGGCATCTTGAGTTTTTCCTTGCGTAACTGCTGGTTGAAAAAAAGAGCCACCAGTATTTCCACTAAAAAAAGACTGTCCTTGTTGATTATTTCCTTTAAAAGTAGTCGTTTTTAAATCTTGCTTCATGGTATTATCTATTTCTATCGTGATGCACTATTTGACAATAACTTAGGAAAGAACGATTCACTTTATTTTCACCATTATTTATTACTATAAACGAATAGAATATACTATTAATATCTAAAAAAATCAAGAAAAAAACACACCTTAATTAAAATTCATCAAAATACATAAAAATACCCATACATATACTTTATTCCATTTTATTTTGTTACTTATCCCCCACATACCACCAATAAATACTCAACCATAAAGCCCTTGAAAAACGCAAAATATACGTAGCAAAAATTAATTCTAGTACTATCGCTAGTCCGACAACCCATTTGGGCACCCAGCCCATTGTGATTAGTGCAGTTCCCATAATACCGAGCATAAAAAAGCAACTCACCACATAACTAATATAAGCAGCTCCAAAGTAAAAACCTATTTCCACCTTAAAATCCAATCCGCAATTGGGACAGGCTTTAGGCATATCTGTAATGGTTTTGAGATTGTAGGGATTAGGATTGGTAAATAGTCGTCCTTTGAAACAATTGGGACAGCGTAAGAGCCATATGCCAAAGAATTTTTTCATGAATGGGAAGTCTTTTCGTGTTTTGACAGCAAATTCTAAATTTATAGTGAAAATAACAAAAATAAAATACTTCTGTTTTTCGGTTTACATTAAATGCTTCATCATAAGATAATTATCTGGCATCATTTTTAAGTAATATACTTTTATCTTTCAAATATTTCATTTACATTTGTTATGTGAGT
>JAHDFT010000102.1 GCA_020628015.1 Bacteroidota bacterium | reverse complement strand
ACAGTATTTTAAATAAAATTGAAAAATCAGGCAAACCAGTTGTAGCAGCGATTCACGGTACTTGCTATGGATTGGGTTTGGAGTTATCTCTGGCTTGTGCAGGTATTATCGCTACTGATGATCGTAGTACTAAATTGGCACTTCCAGAGGTTAAACTTGGTTTATTACCTGGTGGTGGCGGTACCCAACGACTTCCTCGACGTGTGGGCATTCAAAAGGCCTTAGATATGATGTTGACTGGAAAAAATATCTATGCCAGTCGAGCTTATAAAATGGGCTTGGTGGATCGTCTAGTTCATGTCTCTAAATTACATCGAGCTGCTTGTGAATTTGCCAAAGAGATCGTAGAAGGTCGTTTTGAACGCCAAGATAAGCGAGATCAAAAAGATAAGTTACTAGAAGGAAATCGCTTTAGTAGAAAAGTCATTTTCAATCAGGCTAGGAAGATGGTACAAGGTATGACCAAAGGCAATTATCCTGCTCCTTTTGAAATCATCAATTGTGTAGAAGCAGGTTATGAAAAAGATATTGCAGTAGGTTATGCTGAAGAAATTGTTCGTTTTGAGCGGTTAATGCTTAGTCCAGAAAGCAAGGAGCTTCGTCAGATTTTCTTCAATATGACCAATAAGAAGAAAAACCCAATGAAAGATAAGGTTAAGCCTGTCAATACATTGGCGATGCTAGGAGCTGGTTTTATGGGTGCTGGTATTAGTGAGGTTAGTATCACCAATAATATTGATGTGATTCTTAAAGACATTAAGGATGAAACCATTAGCTCGGCCAAACAGATCATTTGGAAAAGTTTTGCTAAGAAAATCAAGCGGAAAGCCATGCGTAAGGTAGAGGCAGAAAGATTGATTGGGGAAATACGTGGTCAATTGGATTATAGTGGTTTTGATAAAGCTGATATTGTCGTTGAAGCGGTATTTGAAGATTTGGATTTGAAGCAAAGGGTTTTGGCAGAATGTGAGGCAGCTACTAGGAAGGATTGCATTTTTGCTAGTAATACTTCCGCTTTACCTATCTCTGCTATTGCAGAAAAGGCAACACGTCCAGAATTGGTGATTGGGATGCATTATTTTTCTCCTGTCCCCAAAATGCCCCTCCTAGAAATCATTAAAACGGAGCAAACGGCAGATTGGGTGGTCGCTACTTGTTTTGATATTGGTGTTCGTCAGGGTAAAACTTGTATTGTGGTCAAAGATGGTCCTGGTTTCTACACTACTCGAATCCTAGCTCCTTTTCTTAATGAAGCATTGTTGATTTTGGAAGAAGGTGGTGATATTCTCCAAATTGACCAAGCTTTGAAACAGTTCGGTTTCCCAGTTGGTCCTGTTACTTTAATGGATGAGGTGGGCATTGATGTTGGCGCACATATTATGAGTGGGGACTTGTTAAAAGCCTTTGTCGCACAACGAGAGGGTATGAAGATCAGTGAGGCCATGCCTAAAATGAGTGAGGCAGGTTATAAAGGGCGTAAAAATAAACAAGGATTTTACCTCTATGATGCCAAAACAGGAGAGAAAAAGAAAGGAGAGGTCAATAAAAATGTTTATAAATTCTTTGGTGGAGAAAAACGCCAAAAATTTGATCCTTCTTTGATTCAAAGACGAACTGCTTTGCAAATGGTCAATGAGGCTGCACTTTGTTTACAGGAAGGCATTATTGAAAATCCTACGGATGGGGATGTTGGTGCTATTTTTGGTCTCGGTTTCCCTCCTTTTAGAGGTGGTCCTTTCCGTTATACAGATGAAGTAGGCGCAGATAAGATCGTTACTCGTTTGAATAGTTTGGCTGCTGGTTTTGGCAATCGTTTCAAGCCTGCTGCTATTTTAGTAGAATATGCAGAACAAGGAAAAAAGTTTTATCCTTAGTTAATAATAAATAGATAAAAAATAAGGTCGGTCAAAATAGTCCGACTTTATTTTTTAAATCATTATCTAACCACCTCCTCTTAACAAAAAGAAACAACACCGCCAAATAATACATATTAGTCGTATATAAATCAGCCTCCCTCATATACTTCAATATAGAATCTGAAAATATTTTTCACTTTACCTACTTGTTTTGTCCTTATGGTACTTATTTTGTGCAGCTTATGCTTATAGCAATCTGTAGAGGTAATTATAATTACATATGAACATATTCAAATTTATTAGGACAAGCATCTACTACAAATATTTAGTTCCCTTATTATTATTATCAGTTATAGGAGTCTGCACCAGTATATTGCTAATTATTCTTATTATAAATATACAAATTGTCAAAACTGAAGACAAACTAAAACTCCAAACTTCTGATGAAGTAAAAAAGGAAATTGTATTAAAAAATGAACGCTTGTTGAGTGTACAATTGGCTGATATAGAAGATCGTATTGATGGAGTGACGAATAAAGTGAGCATGGTTGGTAAATATTTGGACAAATTTGAAGACGAAGAAAGGACTAGCAAAAAAACCTATAAAAAATTTGTTGATGTTTTATTTGAAGAAGAACCAACAATTACTGCACTCGGTATTTACGAAAAAAATAACAAAGAAATATATTGGCAAGCTAAAAGAGATACCGCTTACTCTTTTAATGAAAACTTAAGGTTTAAAGCTGATTTTTCTCTATTAAAAAAAGACTCTACTTACTTATCCCCAATACAATACATAACAGAAAAAAACAAACCTTTCGTATGGATTTTAAGTCCTAAGTTTAAAGAGGAAAAGTTTGATGGCTATATGTTGCTTAGGGTAAAACTCGATTTTATTCAAAAGGAATTAGACGTTATTAAAGAAAAAGATATTGGTTATCTATTATCCTTATTAGATGAGGAAAAAAATATTATTGTCAATCCATTGTATGCAGATTCTACTAAAGTAGTTAATGAAGTTACCAAAAAATACAATAAAGAATTAAAAGAATTACAACGTGGAAGTTTATTTGATGATGATTTAGTTACCATTATTCAAGGAAAATATGGTTGGAAATTATTCAGTTGTATTCCTTCTAGTTCTGCCACAGCACCATTATTGGCAAAGTTAGATGCACTTACTAATACTTTTGCAGGAACCTATAATAAAATACTTCTAGGAGTCGTCTTTGTACTCTTAGGCATTATTATAGGCAGTATTTTTCTAGGTATTTGGTTGGCAAAAAGAATAACTCGCCCTGTCATTCAATTAACCAATGCGACTAACAATATTAAAGAGGGTAATTTGGATGTTAATATTGATGTGTATACTGAAGATGAAATAGGTGAACTAAGTGGCTCATTTAATGAAATGGCTCAAGTATTAAAGGTTTATAGAGAAAATCTATTGAGTCAAAATATCACGATTATGGAGCAAAGTAAACAACTAGCGACCTCTAATGCAGACTTAGAACAATATGCTTATACCGTTTCTCATGATTTGAAAGAACCCTTAAGGATGATGTCTAGCTATTCTTCTTTATTAAAGAAGAAATATAATGGCTCCTTAGATCCATCTACAACAGAATATCTAAAGTATATTTTTGATGGGTCTAAACGTATGGAAGCATTGATAGAAGACTTATTAACTTACTCTAAATTTGAAGCCAAAGCCAAGCAACAGCAATTTCAAAAAGCTGATCTAAACGAATTAGTAGCTATTGCTTTAACCAACCTAAAACAACTCATTAAAAATAAAAATGCTCAAATTACAGTAGCCCCTCTCCCTAGTTTAAATGTTAAATCTTTACAAATTGTCTCCTTATTTCAAAATTTGATTGGTAATGCGATTAAGTACGGAGATACTAAGCTGCCTATTATAAAAATAGATGCTCGCAAACATAAACGAACATGGATATTTATGGTTAAGGACAATGGCAAAGGCATTCCTACCCAGTATTTAACAACAATATTTAAACCCTTCGAAAGGCTACATGATAAAAGTATTGAAGGTTCAGGTATAGGTTTGGCGACTTGTAAAAAAGTAGTACAACATCATAGTGGAGAAATCTGGGCAGATTCTATTGAAGGAGAAGGAGCTATTTTTTATTTTACACTACCTGTTGATCATTGTTAAAGTGTAAAGGTTATATTGTTGCCATTATTTTATTTAATTTAGCGGTCTAAAAAATCTAGGATAAGATATTGATCACTTTTCACTTGCTCTTTAGGAACAAATGAAAAGTGAGGGGACAAAATATAATAGAACCAACAAGCCAATGGAAATCACACCAGAAAAGACCTCAAATGAGGATGAACCAATCAACAGTGAGGAATTACCTCCTCTGAGTGAGGAAAATGAGCCAATAGTAGCTAAAGAAACTACCGAAAATGAGGCAAGTAATCACTTAGTAGAGGAAATTGTAGTAGAAGAGGAGCAAAAGCTCTATGAGCATTATCGCATACAGGTTGATCAAAAGCAAGAGCCACTAAGAATTGACAAATTTTTAGTTAATCGTTTGTCCAAAACACGTAATAAGATTCAGCAGGCAGCCAAAGCCAACTGTCTTCAGGTAAATGAAAAGCCTGTGAAAGCGAATTACAAAGTACGGCCCAATGATACGATTACGATTTTGTTGAATAAACCCTACGAAACGTATGAAATCGTTCCTGAAGAGATGAATTTGGAGATTGTGTATGAGGATGCAGATTTATTAGTAGTCAATAAACCTGCTGGCTTGGTGGTGCATCCAGGTGTTGGGAATTATACTGGCACCCTTGTACATGGCTTGGCACATCACCTAAAAGACATTAACCTACCTAAAAATAAAGATTTCCTAGGCCGACCAGGCATCGTCCACCGTATTGATAAACTCACCACAGGTCTACTCGTCATCGCCAAATCAGAATTTGCGCTTAGTCATTTAGGAAAGCAATTTTTTGACCGTGCCATTAAAAGGCGGTATATTGCGCTAGTTTGGGGAGATATAGAAGAGGAAAAAGGCACGATCACTGGCAATATTGGGCGAGATTATAAACATAGAAAGCGAATGGCTGTTTATCCTGATGGTGATATAGGTAAGGAAGCCATTACCCATTATACCGTCCTCCAAAGATTGGGTTATGTGACGCTTGTGGAATGCCGCTTGGAAACGGGACGTACTCACCAAATTCGAGTACATTTCCAACACATTAAACATCCTTTATTTGGAGATTTCCAATATGGTGGGGATAAGGTGGTGAAAGGAACAATTTATACCAAATACAAGCAGTTTGTAGAAAATTGCTTTAAATTATTGCCTCGTCAGGCTCTTCATGCCAAATCTCTAGGTTTTATCCATCCTACTACAGGAAAAGAAATCTATTTAGAATCTGATTTACCTGAAGATATGCAGGCTGTTTTGGATAAATGGCGGAAGTATATGGGGGCGGATACGAATATGGAGGTATAAAAATGTGTTTCTTTGACAAATCCCGTGATTTATAAACTTAGGGAACAAGTGAAAAATAAGTGTACAAATTTTGGTTAGGGAAATTTGACCCTAAACGAGGCAAAAAACGTAGGCAATGCAGGGCATTGGCGAGGCTTTTTAACGAAGGATAGGGTTAAATTTATCAATCAAAATGGTACAATTATTTTTTGACTGTTCCTAGGCTAATAGTTTGTAAAACTTGTTCCATTTTTTTCAAAAAACTTTCCATGAGATTTGTCAGAAGACCAAAATTTCTCCTTCAAAATGAACCTAAGCCTAGTGGCAGTTGTTCAAAAAATACAAACTTTCACAAAATTCTGAAACTTCTAAATTTTCAAAATATAGAGCGATGACTACAGCACCAGACTTAGCTATACTAAAGGCGAATTTTCAGCAAGGGCATCCTTTCAGACGCATTATTGATAAAGTGATGCAGGCAGAACGCATTACCCCCGAAGAAGGGATCTTGCTTTATGAAGAAGGAGAGCTAGGTATGCTAGGTGCCTTAGCCAACCATATTCGAGAGCGCAAACATGGAAGAAACACTTACTTCAATCGGAATTTCCATATTGAGCCGACGAATTTATGTATTTACACTTGTAAATTCTGTTCTTATTCTCGTTTGATTAAGCAGAAAGAGGAAGGCTGGACTTATACGACAGATGAAATGTTGGATTTGGTTAAGCAATATGATGGCAAACCTGTTACAGAGGTACATATTGTAGGAGGAGTCTTGCCGCATATGGGTTTGGATTTCTTTTGTGATCTAATTTCTAAAATAAAAGCACATCGACCAGAGTTACATGTCAAAGCATTTACTCCTGTCGAGTACTTCTATATGTTTAAAAAGGCAAAGGTCAGCTATGAAGAAGGCTTGCGTCAATTGAAGGAAAGCGGCTTGAATTCTATGCCTGGTGGTGGTGCAGAGATTTTTCATGATGAGGTGCGTGATGTTATTTGCAAGGATAAATGCAATGCTCAACAATGGTTAGATATTCATGAAACGGCTCATGGTTTGGATATTCCTACCAATTGTACGATGCTTTATGGACATATTGAAAAATACCATCACCGCATCGACCATATGGAACGGTTGCGTCAATTACAAGACCGCACCAGTGGTTTCAACTGCTTTATTCCACTAAAATTCCGTTCTGAAAACAATGAGATGTCTCATTTAGGGGAAGTCAATGTGATTGAAGACTTACGCAATTATGCGGTGGCACGTATTTATTTGGATAATATTCCTCATCTAAAGGCTTACTGGCCAATGATTGGACGTACAACGGCTCAATTGTCTTTGGCTTATGGGGTGAATGATATTGATGGAACGATTGATGATACCACCAAGATTTATTCTATGGCTGGTTCTGAGGAAAAAAATCCAGCTTTATCTACTAGAGATATTGTGAAACTGATTAAGAACGTGGGTAAGACACCTATTGAGCGAGATTCTATTTATAATGTAGTGCAAGATTTTTCGGACGTAAACTTCAAAGATGAGCAACAAGATGGCTTTATTGGCTTACCTGTTGTAGGATAAAGGATTCATTCATACTGGCATAAGTGAAGATATAATATGCATTTTTTTAGTCAAGAAATATACCTTGTCCGACATGGACAGACGGATTATAATAAACAAAAGATTGTACAAGGTAGGGGGGTTGATTCCGATTTGAATGCGGAAGGACAAGCACAAGCCAAAGCTTTTGTCCAAGCCTACAAAGCAGAAGGATTTGAGCATGTATTTGCTTCTAATCTAAAACGCACCTATCAGACCATACAAGGATTTGAGGCATTTGGTCATACCATTAGCCAGCATCCTGAATTGGATGAAATTAGCTGGGGGATTCATGAGGGCAAAGCTCCTTCTAAGGAGATTCATCAGAAATATTTGGCTATGCGAGCAGAATGGGATAATGGCATATTTGACCAAGCCATTGAGGATGGGGAATCCATCAATGATGTTGCTGCTCGATTGCGTAGTTTCCTAGAAACACATGCCCATCAGGATCGCCAAAAAGTGTTGATTTGCTCACATGGGCGTACTTCTAGTCTTTTATTGTGTATTTTATTGGATTTGCCTTTTCAAGAAATGCGGCAGTTTAAGCATGATAATACGGCTTGTTCTAAGGTGAGGTGGATGAAGGGGCGGTATCGCTTGATTTATCAAAATCGGTGTGAGCATATTGTGCTGGATGATAAGGGGTGGTCATGAAGTCGCTTTTCTATCTTCTAAAATAAAACCATGTCAAAAATTCGTATCTCGGCAGTATCTTATTTGAATACGAAGCCTTTTATCAAGGGTTTGATGGAAGCAGGTTTGATGCAAGAGATTGACCTCTCTCTGGAAATTCCTTCTAAAACGGCTGAAAAGTTGATTAATGAGGAGGTGGATATTGGCTTGGTGCCTGTGGGCATTCTTCCTCAACTTCAAGATTACCACATTATTACCGATTATTGCATTGGTGCGACAGGGCCAGTAGCGACTGTAGCCCTTTATGCCAATCAATCTGTTGATCAGCTCAAAAAGATTTGGCTGGATTTTCACTCTTGTACTTCGGTTCGTTTGGTGCAAGTTCTATGTAAAGAATATTGGGGTTTGAAGGATGTGGAGTTTGTGAATGCGAAAACGGGTTATATTGACCAAATTGGTGGGACGACTGGTGGGGTGATTATTGGTGATCGCACGATTCAGCTTGGGGAGCGTTTTGCTTATAGTTATGACCTAGCAGAACATTGGATCAAAATGACGCAATTGCCTTTCGTTTTTGCGGCTTGGGTGAGTCGTAAACCGCTTGCAGAGGCGTGGGTACAGCGTTTTAATGATGCTTTTACATTGGGTATGGAGCGTATGGAGGAGGTGATTGCTACACATCAGCCTGATTATCCGCATTTTGATGTGCGACAATATTTGACGAAAAATATTTCTTTTAAATTGACGGATAGGAAACGGGCTGGATTAGTGCGTTTTTTGGGGTGTTTGGGTGGGATGGCTTGTGATTCTTCTTTGAATAGAGCTGTTGGAGTTTGAGAGGTTAAATAGTTAATCAAGTTGAAAAACTATTTTTAAAGCTTCATCGATCTTCTTCATATCTTTTGCTGATATTTTACCCCTTATTTCTTTTAAATCGTTCTTTGATGTCAATAGGCCTTGTTTGTAAGCAATCGGCAACTGATTTTTTTGACAAGCCATTTTCTGGAGATGAGGAAATAGACACATTGGTTATGATTCTTTCTTTTCTCTTAGACCATACTGTTATTGGAACAACTTGAATTACAGGAACTCTAGCATTATAAGCATTATTAGTAACAATGATACAAGGTCGTATTTTAGCTGTTTCCGAACCTTTAGTTAGTTGGATTGAGATCCACAATAATTACCATTCCTCGTTTTAGCACTTCTTTTGACATTTATTTCCAATCATTATTTGATGATTCAATCCATTCTTTAGCCTCCTCATCTTCTTCATATACTTCTGCATATAAATCCGCAGAGTCCTCAATTATTATTTTTTTAACGTTTTCTAATTCTTTTTTAAGCAATTTTAGTGCTTGGGAAAGCAACTCCTCTTCCGAATTAAATCCAAGTTTTTCATATTTCTTTAAAAAATCAAGATCGATTTCTTTTAACCTAATTTTTGCTTCAACTAACATAGTTTAGAAGTTTATGATTCATGACTTATTTAACAATAGTAAATCTAGATTATCTTTTTAGGAGTACTCCCCCCAATCTCTTAATATAAACCAATTCGGCTCCCATGTTACAAAATCAGCAGGATCAAATAATTCTTCTAATATTTTAATACTAATTAATTGTCGTGGCAAAATTGATAAAACATGAGCTCCATCAGGACTACTTAAATCACACATATGATATTTTTCAACATTCGAGTATAATTTCCTTCTAGAAGGACCGTAATCAAACGGGATACATACTCTGGTTATAATACCTTTTGAATCGGAATCAAAAGTGATCTCAATTTTCTTTTTTTGTTTAATTGCATTAATAAATATATTTTTCATAAAATCACACAATTTGAATAATCAAAAAACAACAAAACTCATTAATAATAAATACAATATAATCTACCAACATTCCTCTCTAAAATTTTATTAAGCATTTAAGGTTCTTTGGCAATTATTGCAAAACAATAAATCTCTACTTAGCTATATTTCTATAAAATATTTCATTAATATAGAACGATCTAAGTAAGTTAAAATAGAAGTTATCCTCCACTCATCAATCCTACTGCTAGTGAGGTTAAGTTTTAAAACCACACACTTTTTATTGAATGGCACATTCATTATTATACTTAGTACATAAAATGAGACTTTCAATATGAATACTTCTAATCTAAATCCAGTTATTGCATTCAAAACAAAAGCATTTAAAAAAGTGTACCCCACATATCTTTAGTCCAGCTCTATTAATGATCAAGTGGATTTAACAGAATATAGCAGTTTACCCCTTAATTCACATTTGATATAGAAGCATACAATCTCTTTAAACTATCATTTGACATATCCAAAATTGGTTCATACATAAATGAATTTAAATGGATATTTTCTGGAGTCATTAAATTTACAGATTCAATAAGTTTAATTACGAATTTATCAGAATTAGGAATTTGTATATATTTATCAGATAATACACGAGTTTGATTTTTTCTAATTTCTTTAACAAAGTTATCATCATTAATTTTTGTAATAAGAAACTCTTCACATTTCAATCTGATTGCTATAGCCAAAACAATTTTATGTTCTAATTCAATAATCTCATCAGCTTGTAATACTATTGAATTCGCCTCCTCATAAATCATGTCGAGTACATTTTGATTAGGATTTGGAAGAGAAAGACTACCTACATCTTTTAATATTTCTTTAAAAATTCTTTCAATATCACTAATAGTTATATTCTTAGTATCATCCTTAATATGCAAAAGTGAAGTTAATTTTATAAAATTAGTATTATCCCCAGAATATTCAGCAATATTCCTCACAAAAGGAATTGCTGCAATAAGCATTGTAGTATTTCTTTTGAAATTTTTTTTCCAATATGTAAATGGATTATTTTGATACTTTTCCTCAATTAACTTTACCTCATTCGCATTTTTTACAGTATTTAACTTACAGGCTCTATCTAGTAATAGACGACGACTTACTGTTCTAAAAAAATCAAAATTGTGAGATAAAATAATTTGCTTAAAGTAATCTTCCTTTGCCATATCTTTAAGATACTCAATTATTGCATATTTATTCTTGTAGTCAAATGAATCAGCAATATCATCGATTATAAATAGAGTATCTACTAAACCTTCTCTCCTTGCTTCAATTTCGAAAATTAAATTTAATATGTATAAAGCCCTTAGTTCTCCATTACTTAGAACATCAAATAATTGGTTTTCTTGTACAATCTTTCTTCCCTGAGAATCCCGAAAAGAAAATTGAATCTTTGGAGCATCCTGATTTAAAATTACATCTTCCTGATTTTCAACACTAACTCTAAAAGGAACAACAAATCTAGAGTTAAAAATATTTACAACTTTTTTCCAAGTTGTTTCTTCAGCTCTAGCCTTTTGAACAATCTTATCAATTTCTTCTCTTCCTTTCTCATATTCTGTAATTAAATCATCGTATTCTACTCTACTTTTTTGAATATAAGATAACCAAAGTTTTTCTCTCAAAAGTGGTAAATTGTCCAACTCAGAAAGTAATATTAAATTGTCAAGCAAATAATCTCTGAAAGCTTTTAACTCCTTATTGCTATTGAGTTTTCTATCAATCTTTTCAAAAGAACTCTTTAAATCTTCATTATTTAATATTGCTTCTTTTTCATCACTTATAATTTTCTCTAAATCTTCTAAACTATCCACCTTAACCCAACTATTATCTCCTAATAAATTTAAAGCATGATTTGCTTCAAAAAACCCATTATCCTGAAGATTTTTAGCAATAGTAGCAGCATTATTATGATTAAATACGCCTTTCCTAAAATATGTTGAGGACTCTATCAATGCATTATATTTATCTAAATAATCCCTTAATTGATTTTTAACCTCATCTTTTGATAGAAAAGCCAAAACTTTAGGAGTGAAAACCTTACTATACTTAATAGTAGCCAAGTATAAAAAATTATCACTTTTTACTTCGTCTTTTATTCTTAGCAATGATCTGAAAAAGCCATTCTTGATATGAACAAAGTCTTCTGAAAAGCATCCCTCAGTTTTCCTAGCTAAACCACTATATTCTTTAAGTTGTTTGATTAACCGCTTTTTTTTAGTTTCAATTTCTTTTAGTATTATATCATATTTATTCTTTAATACTTGATTAACCAACAAAGTACTAGTTTTCTCTGATGTATATTTCCGATTATATGGTTCAATTACAAATATTTCATTCTTATCTATCTGGATATTATTATCTTTGCATATTATTCTTTTTGTTTCTCGATCTGGAAAAATCAAATCTTTTGAGCTATCCCCTTTCGACATATCCATAAATGTTTTTGCAAAAGATGTTTTCATAATTCCATTTGGAGCATAAATAGCATAAACAGGATGATTTTGAAAATCAAATTCATGATTAAAATACCTTATACCATAGCAATTTTTTAATTCTACTCTTAATATTTTCAAAATAGTTTATTTATGATTTCCAGTTAAGTTCTGCAAAAATTTTAAAAATCAATACTATAGACATTTAACATAACATCATTCTAATTTAAGTTATAAATGAGAGATTTTGTCGAAAATTTCTAACTTAACAACATATAATTCAACAATTAGCATAACTTAATATTAATAATTAATTATTTAAATTAGAAAAAGAAACTAATTTATTAAAAAGTCCATTACTGATTTTCAATAAAAAATTTAGCCTCTAATTAATGTATCTTATGTAACAAGGGAATAACTAGTAGGCATAAAAATCTATTGCAAAGTTAATTTAAAAAAACATTTTTCCTAAATAACTTGAAAAAAAACATCTTCTTGTTAAAAATAAAACTTAGTTATAAAAGAGACTCTAGAGTAATTATAGTAATATTAAAATCCTTCTATAGCACTTTTTTACTTTGATTCAAAATTACAATTACAGAATTAATTCCTCTCTTTACATGCATTTTTATTTACATGCAATTACATAACCTCTATTTTATACAAATTATTCCCACCAATCTCAAAATCCCTTCCCTAAATGGCAAATGTTATATTTATGAATAATCCTTTACAAAAGAGGAAATATATGTTTTGGAAGAGCATTACATTTGTAGCCCCTTAAACCAAACCACCTCTGATATTCTCAAATCATCAATAAACACCTCCATATCCGATAAATTGTATATTTTTTTAGTAGTTACTAAGGCTAAAACTGAATGCCTTTAATCATTACTGACTTACTTATCAAAACTTTAAAATACACACTATTTTTTCAAAATTTCTCTTAATTCTCCTACAGTAACAACTCTTTCAAACCCTTTTCTTTTTAATCCTTTGTATAACTTTTTATCTCCAGTTAAAAGTATTCCATCTGTTTCCAGAGTCAATGCTACAAAACTTATATCTTTAATGTCAATATCTTTTGTTAATTCAGTCGCCTTTGTCCAGTTTGCTTTTGAAATTTGGCTTTCGTTTATAAAATCAATTCGTTTTAAAACAAGATATAGCAATTCTAATAATTCTTTTTCACCAATTTTTGAATATTTTAAAATTTTATCCTTCTTGTCAAATATCTCTACATACAACATGTAACAAGACAACTTTTCTTGTCCTTGCAAATCTTTTAACAAAAATGTCCCTACAGTTCCATTAGAACTCATTAAGGTACTTATCAGTATATTGGTATCAATGATTATTTTCATTACTCTGAATCAGTAAATTTTGCATTTCCCTTACCTAAATCTCCATTTATTTCTTCTATCAAATTTTCAATATCCTCCTCACTAGCCTCACTTTTCGAAACAATCATCTTATATCGCACAAAATCTAAGAAATCTTGTATATCACGTAACTCTAGTATCCCTTTAGGAATTGAAATTACTATATCATTTGAATTACTCGTTATCTTCATCTTTTAAACTATTGAAAATCAAAAAACTAACTATCAATATGCAAATTCAGTATTGA
>JAHDFT010000101.1:6016-13537 GCA_020628015.1 Bacteroidota bacterium | reverse complement strand
TTTATTATTTAGTCTAATACTTCGTTACAAAAATATTACGTACATTCCATGTATGTGCTATTTTTGCGCCTTGTCTTAGACTAAATAATGGAAAGCCTATTTCGGCCTAATTTATTTCTAATCCATCACTTAGAAGGTTGATTTACAATTATCTATGTTGCAGAAAAAATAGGATCAGAATTATTTTCTACCTAGTTATTAGGTCATAATTATTTTTCTCTGCAAAAAAAATTGTGTAAATATAAGACATTCTCACCTTGATTCAGTCACCAAATAATAAGAGTCTAGGAAAATGCTGCTTGACAGATGACCAAAATGATATGATGATTACTTATCATTGATCAAAAAGCGCACAAAAATACAAAGGCTATAGCTAATTATCCTAATAAAAAGGGTAATTTTGACATAAGCCTCATATTCTAATAATGTCCTTGCTTGATTTATTCTTTTTTAACGACTACCTTTGTGGCAAAATAGCTTTTTTTATGAAGAAAATATTCTATATATTATTAGGGTGTATATTTTTGGGAATGGCTTGTGGATCTCCACCAGAAAAACCAACAACCAACAAAGATATTGAAATGATTGATGGGGTTGCTCACAAAAATGGAGAACTATATACAGGTGAAGTAACTCAAAAACCTAGAGACAAAAAGTACTCTAAACGAACTTTCAACTATGTGGATGGTATGAAAGAGGGGAAGAGTATGCTGTATTATAAAGATGGTAATGTTCGTGCGGATATAGATTATGTTGCTAATACAAAAAATGGGATGCAGATTTACTACCATTCCAATGGACAAAAGGCATCAGAGGTAGGTTTTAAAGAGGATAAGAAGGATGGAACAGAGCAAACCTGGTATGAATCTGGCAATTTAAAGAGTGCATCTACTTACAAAGAAGGTATGTTGAATGGCACGCATAAAGAGTTGTTTGATATAGAAGGAGAGATTAAGCAGGTGGAAATCAACTATACTGAAGATCAGAAGGATGGTATGGAGCTGCAATGGTATGAAAGTGGACAGAAAAAATTGGTTCGCTTTTTTAAAGCAGGCAAAAAAGATAGTACCATCACTAGTTGGCATGAAAACGGTCAAGAAAAAATGACTGGAAGATTTAAGGATGATGTAAAAGATGGTACCTTTATCTATAAGTTTGATAGTGGTAATATGCAAAAGGAGGAGACTTTTGTGATGGGGGTAAAAAATGGTATTCTCAGCACTTGGTATCCTAATGGACAAATACGGAAAAAGGCTAGTTTCAAGGATGATAAAACAGATGGACTAACAGAAGAGTGGTTTGAAAATGGCCAAAAGAAGATAGAAAAAATGTATGTCGATGGTAATAGAGAAGGCAAACATTTGGTCTGGAATGAGGATGGTTCCCCTCGTCGAGAAGCCAACTTTCTTAATGATGTGAATAATGGAGTAGTGGTAGATTGGTTTCCAGGAGGCAGCAAGCAGAAAGAAACGCATTATAATAGTGGAAAGTTAGATGGAATGCTGAGTATCTGGCATTCTAATGGTAAAAAACAGAAAGAAGAAAATTATAAAGACGGCTTGAGGAATGGTAAATTCACTGAGTGGTATGATAATGGTATTGTGAAGAAAGAAATTACTTATGTGAATGATAAACGGAAAGGACCAGTCTTACATTGGGATAGAAATGGTAAACGTTTAGCTAGTCCTCCTAAAAGCAAAAAGAAAGGAAAAAATACTAAAGGGAAGAAAAAAGCTAAAAAGAAACCAACAAATAAGAAAAGGAAATCCAAAGCAAATGCTAAAAAAAGACAAGGTAATCGCTAGTTATTTATGGATAGTCTACTATAGACAGGTATTGAAATGAAATATACTAGATTGGCCAAATGTAATATTAACTAATGAAGATGGGCTTATTTTCTGACAAACAAGATCAACTGATCTTTCCTTTAATCGTGTTCTTTTGGCCCTTCATCTATCTACTAGGCTATGTTTTTCCTGGCTTACCTTTTTCATCAGAGTTAATGGTAGATGTCCTTTACTTTTATTATCCAAAGGTCTATTTATTAGATGCATTGAGTAATGGACAACTGCCACTCTGGTCTC
Organism: Bacteroidota bacterium; assembly: GCA_020628015.1. Lineage (GTDB taxonomy): Bacteria > Bacteroidota > Bacteroidia > Chitinophagales > UBA2359 > JAHDFT01. The sequence continues at coordinate 11,453 of JAHDFT010000101.1, read as the reverse complement.
CTGCCGAAGCTTGTGGCTTTCCCTTCTTTGCCAGTCCATTTGGGCAAGCCATTTACCCCCTCAACTGGCCACTCGCCCTGTATTATCAAATCAATGATGGCTTTGCAATCATTGATTACCAACGCTTCTCTGTCTTAGGACTTGCCCTATCTGCCCTATTCCTCTACAAATGGCTCCGAAGTCTACATATTGATCCCAAAGCAGCTCTTTTCGCAACGATGGTAATGACCGTCAGCTTTCGCATGTTAGTCTCCCTCAATCGTATCCATGCCACACACGCCTTTGCATGGATGATCCTTATTTTATGGGGCTTAACCATCGCACTCGATCCACAAAAACGCAAAAAAGCCTTTGCACTCATCAGCATCGGTACCTTTCTATTCCTTACCTGTGCCTATCCTTATTATTATTACTACACTATCTTCCTTTTTCCACCTTATATCCTATTCCTTATTTTACCCCAAACTAGAACAGCCTTCAGCCCCGCACCAAATTTCAATCTAAAGCAATTCCTTTTTACCATTATTCCTGCCTTTGCCATTCCTTTCCTCCTTTGTTTACCTTATGTCTTGGCTTTATCAGGCATGAAGCCAGAGGTTATCAATCGAGATTTAATGAGTATGGCTTATGCACAAGAAAATGCATTTAGCATCAAAGATACCCTTGCTTCTCTCTTTTTACCTGCTTTTTCAGAAGTCAGAGGCTGGTTTTATTTTGGCTTTGTTGCCCTATTTTTATTAATCATCTATGGGATTAACCACATTTATCCGATATTAAAAAAGCAATACAACCACCCTTTATTATGGGGAATTGTATTGGGCTATTTTGGTATTATTACCCTGATTACTTATGGTGAGTCTCCATTATTCAAACTACTATGGCACATTATGCCTGGCTTTTCAGGCTTTAGGACTTGGGGACGTTTAAACATTCTCTGGCTACCTTTTATAACGCTATTACTTGCCAAAGCCTTCTCCTTCTTTTGGACATTACTTAGTGACCCTACTGCTAGAGTGGAGGATTTTAAACAACGATTAGGACGATTTTGCTTGATTTTCTTGGGTATTTATGGAGGAATACTAGCCATTCAACTCTTATTATTGAATTTTAGTAGCCTCACTCCAATGTGGAATTTACGTCTAGTTCCACAATATACACTAGGCTTTTCCCCACTTTTTTACATTATTATTGGGCTAATTTACTGTCTGATTTTTACAGTAATTTTACAATGGAGTAAAAACTTAAAAACAGAAAATCATTCCCTCAAAAAAGCAAGCACTATACTCATTGGCTCCTTGCTTTTACTCAATACACTAGATGTTCAAACAGTAGGGACACAAATACGGGCTAGACCTGTCACAGAGAAACTAACTGAAAAAGCGATTATTAATACCCCTTTCCTATATAAAAACGCCTTCAATGTCAAGCGAGCCTATAGTCGTTTTTTAGGACGAATTTATTCTTCTACCCCTTTTTCCGTACTACATGGAAAATATTTTTATTATGCTCGTTATACTGATTTTATGATCGAACAAGGAGGCGTAGACCCTAATCAATTACTCGATGACATCAGAAATGGACTCAAAACAGATCAAGAACGACCAATCGCTTTAGATCAATTACTAGGCATTGTTGATGGAAAACGATTGTATTTTTCTGAAAATATTCGCTTCAAAAAGGTGACACCTTTTATTGAGCATAGCCAAAAAAAGGAAAAGAATAGCCAGTTCGATTATGAAATCATTGATTATAATGGAGATTATTTGGAGCTTAAAGTTACAACAAAACAAGCAGGTTATTTGACCTTTGTAGATAATTGGTCGAAGGATTGGTATGCGAAGGTAAATGGTAAACGCATCACTATTGAGCGATTATTTGATATTTTTAAATCGGTTCCAATAAAAAAAGGCAGCAATCGGATTCAGTTTTTTTACAATCCTTTTCCTTTTAATTATGTGCGTTCTTTTCCTAAACCTAAAAATGATTTATTAAAAACAAAGGAAGTGGCTTTGAAGGAGTTTATGAAGCAACAAAAACAAATCAAACCCATTAATCCAATTGACTGGGATCAACTGGTTGGTCTTGAACAGAAAGGCGATACCCTTATATCGGTCAATACTGGCTGGGAAGAAAATTGGGGAGTCTCTAAAAAACGTTTGAAGGAAGAGGAAAACGGAAGCATTCGGGTGAAGCTCCACGCCAAAGAAAAACCAGTCAACCGAGCTTTTGGCTTTTCCACACATAGCAGCTCCACCCATTTTGAGCATTTAGATTATGCTTTTGTCCTAACCCCAAAAAAATACATCACCATCTACGAAAAAGGGATCTACAAAGGTACCTTTGGTCAATATAAACCAGGTGATTTACTACGAATTTCCCGTATAGATGGTCAAATTCATTATTCTAAAATGGGGAAATTGATTTATACCTCAGAATATAGCAATGATGCCGTATTATATACTGCGGTGAGTTTTTTGAATAAGGATGGACAATTTAGTGAAGTGAGAAGCAGTTTTTAAATAAAACTTTACTCAATCATATCCTCCGTCTGCACATACAATTCCTCCTTATAAACAGAGCTATAACCCCATAATACAAAAGCAGTCACAAAGGTCAAACCTGTAAAAAATAAGTAATAAGAAGGCCCTGTCAATAAGCCAAGTTCCTCATACGGATTGCCTAAAAATTGATTCACCATCGCAGCAATAAAATTCCCCAGCGAAATAGCGAGGAGGTAAAAACTCATAATGAATGATTTCAAGCGATTGGGGGCTTGTGAATAGGCAAAACCTAGTGCAGTTACCGACACCATTACCTCTGCAATGGTCAACAATAAATAAGCACCCAATTGATACAAAATCGAAGGCTGACCACCACCAACGATCACCCCTTCTGCCATCGCACAAAAGACAAATGATATACCTGACAATAACATCCCAATAGCAATTTTACGCAAGCCATTGAGGGTAATAAACTTTGAAATAAAAGGATAAACCAAATAAGTACACAAAGGAATACAGAAAATCACCATCAAAGGGTTGGCCGACTGAATCTGAGAGGGGAGCAGTTCAAAGGAAAACAAGCCGAATACATTGACCACTCGATTCATGTCTTGCGCCTGTAATACCCAAGTAGAACCCGTTTGGTCAAATAGGGAAAAGAAAATGGCCACTAAAACGTAAATCGGTATCAAATTACCAATCGCCTTTTTTCCTGCTGGACTCGTAATTTCATTCCAATAATCCTTCGGTTTGGAAGGCTTCACCGAAATAAAGGTATTCCTACCCATCCAAAATACAATTGTGGCAATAAACATCAATAAACCTGGTATCCCAAAAGCTAAGGCTGGACTCTGATATTTATATAAAATGAACGGAATTAGCAGATAAGCCAAGAAGGAACCGATATTGATCGACATATAAAACCAGTCAAATATCTTACTGAGCAAACCACTCTGATCTGATCGAAATTGATCCCCTACGTGAGCAGATACACAAGGCTTGATCCCTCCTGAGCCAATGGCAATAAGGGTTAAACCAATCGTCAACCCTAAGCGAGTTTCATCCAAAGCTAGGGCTAAATGTCCTAGACAATACACAATAGACAAACCAATAATCGTTCGATATTTTCCTAAAAATACATCAGCGATAATGGCTCCAATAATGGGGGTGAAATAAGTCACCATCACAAAAATATGATACCAATAAGTGGCTTCACTCTCACTCATCGTCGCTAATCCTCCATCGCTATCCATGAGATACTTCGTCATAAAAATGACCAAAATCCCCTTCATTCCATAAAAACTAAACCGTTCTGCCAATTCATTACCGATAATATACGGAATCCCAGCAGGCATCTTTGTCTGTGCCATATAGTTATTTTTTGCTTCTATTTAAGACCATTTTTAATAATGATTGCGATTGATTGATAATCAACAAAAAAATGAATTTATTAAAAATAATAAGAATCTCTGTGTTTACACCAATATTTCACTATTTTTGCAAAGTATCTGTATCAACAGACTAATTCTATTTTAATGCTCACCTAATTCTCCACTTTTAAATAATTCTATTAATTGGTCAATTAAAAGTTAGATTATCTAATTTATTGATTACTTCTTAACATATTTTAAGAATCTTTTAAACCTACATCTTTCACTTGCGTCTATAGACGTAGTTTTGAGTAGCTAAGGATTGAAATTAACTACTGATGAATGATTGTAATGTAGATTGAAGCTTCTGCCTGAGTAAACTCAAAGGTAGATTGAAGTTTTGATCCTTATCAAACATAAGATTTTAGGTCATCCCGTAGATTGAAGCTTTTGGCTGAATTAAGATTTGTCCGCCTAATAAATAAACACTCCTCAAAAGCTGATTATCCCAAATATTTTTATACACATTTTTTATACTTAATGACTTATGCCACTTTTAATAGTGTGTTAATAAGTACAGTAATACTATTGCAAGTAAATAAGTAAACATTTAATTTTATATAACAATAAATCGTTAGTAATGGATTAAAAATAAAGTCCACCAAAATAGGCTGCAATTATTTTGTCTAAGACGAGGCGTAAAAATAGCGCATACATGTAATGTACGTAATATTTTTACAACAAAGTATTAGGCATAACTAATAAAGCATATGGGGGAAATTATTTTTGTTCCATTACTCAAACCCAAAATTAAATAAAAATGAATACACAAAAATTATCTAGGTTATTAGTTCTAGCCTGTTTTTTAATGGCAGGAACTCTTTTTTGGTCATGTGATGACGTTTGTCTTTCTAGCCCCTGTGAAAACGGTGGTACTTGCTTTGAAAATGAATTAGGACTAGCAGAATGTGATTGTCCTGATGGCTTTTCTGGCGAATTTTGCGAAGAATCTATTGAATGCTTCGATGTGACTTGTCCTACAAATGTAACAGCAGATTCTCCGATTTACGATGCTACAGATGATGCTTGTTACTGTATCTGTGCCGATGGTTATGAAGGTGCAGAATGTGAAACAGAAATTAGAGAGCGTATTACTGGTAACGGTGGTGGAGCCAGATACAAAGCTTCTGATGCTTGTAGTTCTGGTGAATATGAGTATAATGTAACCATTTTTAAAACAACTGCTCCTGATAGCAACAACAAGCAGTTCGTTATTGAAAACTTTGGTGGTTTCGATCAACTACAAGCGAATGTTACTTGTGAAATTACAGAAGTAGAAGTAGATGCTGATGGTAATATCGCTACAATTAAGTGGGTAATTCCAGATCATACAGATACTGATTCTGATGGAAACAGAGTGATTACAAGTGCAACTAGCCCTGGTAGTAGCTACTATAACATTGGAACATGGAATGCTTCAACTGGTGCATTATCTATCACTTGGAATGTAACTTTCTTTGATGGTGAAACAGATCAGTGTACAGTTATCTTAGAGCCATTCTAGGC
>JAHDFT010000101.1:0-5916 GCA_020628015.1 Bacteroidota bacterium | reverse complement strand
CACTAACCCAAAATAAATAAAAATGAATACGAAAAAACTCCCGAAATTATTCGTTCAACTCTATTTCCTCTCCATAATCTGCTTGTGTTGGTCCTGTAAAGATCCTTGCAAGGATTTAGACTGTCAGAATGGAGGTTCTTGTGTTGAATTTGATTCTGGAATTGTACAATGTGCTTGTCCAGATGGTTTTACTGGCGAATTTTGTGAAGAAGCTATTCCATGTTTTAACTTTACCTGCCCCGATAATGTAACCACCGATTCCCCTGTGTATAATGCAGCAACAGACTCTTGTGAGTGTATTTGTGCTGATGGCTTTTTTGGGGAATTCTGTGAGGATCCTTGTGAAAATATTAATTGTAATACTGGTAATTGTATCACCAATGAATTAGGTGTCGCATCATGTGATTGTCCAGATGGATTCTTTGGCGAATTTTGTCAAAACTCTTGTGAAGACATTAATTGCCAAAATGGAGGGATTTGTATTGAAACAGAATCAGGAGAAGTAGTCTGTGACTGTCCTGACGGTTTTAGTGGGGAATTTTGTGAAGAGGGTGTTGAATGTTTTGGTGTTGTTTGTCCAGAAAATGTAACAGAAGATTCCCCTATTTATGATGCTGTAGATGATGCTTGTTACTGTTTTTGTGCAGATGGATATGAAGGGGCTGATTGTGATATAGAGATTAGAGAACGGATTACTGGTAGTAGTACTGGAATCCATTACAAGGCTATTGATGCTTGTACTTCTGGCGAATATGAATATACAGTAACTATCGTCAAAGCAACTAGCCCTAACAATAACACCAAGCAATTTATCATTCCTGGTTTTGGTGGTTTCGATGCATTACCTGCTAATGTTACTTGTGAAATCACAGAAATAGAAATAGATGTTGATGGGAATGTCTCCAATATTAAGTGGATCATTCCAGACCATATAGATACAGACTCTGATGGGAATAGAATTATCACTAGTGCCATTAGCCCTGGTAGTTCCTACTATAATTTTGGTACATGGAATCCTTCAACTGGTGCATTATCTATCACTTGGAGTGTAACATTCTTTGATGGTGAAACAGATCAGTGTACAGTTATCTTAGAGCCATTCTAGGTCAAACAGAAATCAATTTTGATGATGGTTTAAGTTAAAATATCCTCAAAATAATAGAAGTGCAGTTTTCGACTATTAATTTAATAGTTGAAAGCTGTATTTTTCATTTATCTTACCTCACCCAAAAAAAGAACTCCTAAAGTAAATCAAAACAATGGCTACTAGGATGAGCGTAGTAAATACCACACCTCGCATAGATAAGCCTCTTCCTTGTGAGTGAAAAATTTGTACAGGAATAATATTGCTTACTATCGCCAATACACTTGTCAATTTTAAAGAAAAGCCATTGAAATTATCTAGGATATAAGCCAATGCAACACCAATACCTAGATCAATAAGAAAAAAGAAAATAATAGGGAAACAAATCCCTGCAACAATGCCATTAGCTAAAGAATCATTCTTCATTATTACTTAATTTAAGAAAGTCCTGTCCAATTATTTCGTAAAGTATTAAGATCATCGTAATGGGTGCGGTCTATTACTGCTGGCACAATAGAAACATAGCCCTGTTGTAAAGCATGAATGTCACTTTCTTCATGACCTCCCTTATGCTCAAAAAATCCTGTCAACCAGTAATATTTATGACCAAAAGGATCAACCCGTTCTACAAATGCCTCCTTCCATTTCGCATTTCCCTGACGACAAACTTTAACCCCTCTGATCTTATCAAAAGAAATATCAGGTATATTGACATTCAATAGTTTGGCTTTTTGATCTTTTTCTTTAATGACTCTTTGCAATACCCAATCAACCGTTTTCTTTGCTTCCTCCATATTACAATCAGGATCAAAGTTCATCAAGGAAAAACCAATAGAATAGATATCACTCAAGGCTGCTTCTGTAGCTGCGGCCATTGTTCCAGAATAAACAATATTTGTCGCTGAATTACTCCCATGATTGATCCCAGATAAACATAAATCTGGTTGTCGGTCTAAAATATGTCCCACCGCTATTTTAACACAATCTACAGGTAAACCTGAGCAGGAATAGGCTGCTTCCACACCTATATCATCAAAATCATTAACTTTTTTTAGGCGTAATGGCTTACCTAAAGTTATAGAATGCCCCTTTGCTGATTGCTGTTTACTAGGTGCCAAAACGACTACTCTTCCATAATTTACCGCTACTTCTGCTAAAGCCCTAATTCCCTTAGAATCATAACCATCATCATTGGTTACTAAAATCAACTTTTCGTCTGACATAATTCTCCTTTTTATTGTTCATTGTTGGTCAATTGGCAAATTAGTAAACAAGCATTAGAATTTATATTTTTTAGGCAGCTTTATTCCCAAAATAACTAAAAGTAATCTACAGTTCACAATTTAGCAATATTTTTAATTCAACAAATGCAATGATCTAATTACTAGGATAATCGCTCAATTGCTTCTATAAAATAGCTCAAACATTTATCTTTGTGTCAACGTTATAAGAATTACAGTTAAATCTGTAAAAAAATAGCGATAATGTTATCCATGTAATAGAATTATCTACTAGTTCATTACCACATCATACTAATCAAAATATACATTAATGGGTATCCTTCTCAAATATCTGATCATTAGCTTTTGTCTGTATGTTTTTTTTAAATTCTTAACCAGAATTGTCTTACCTATCTTTGTGATTTCTAGGAAAATCAAAGAACAGCAAGACTTGTTTAAGGCACAACAAGAACAACAGCGTTACCAAACAACAAGAGAAGGAGTAGATTATGTAGATATTAGTGATAACAAAAGCCAACCCAGTAATCATTATCAAGCCAATACACAACAACAAAGGGTCAATAAGACTAAAGATGATGAGTATATAGATTTTGAAGAAGTCTAATCAATTATTCCTTACTGTTTAAATACCCTATAAGTCTACCAATATGCCCGATATTAGCCAAGCTGATCCAAAGCACCAAATCATTATCAAAGGTGCAAGATTACACAATTTAAAGCATGTAGATATTGCTTTCCCTAGAAATAAATTTATTGTCGTTACAGGTGTTTCTGGATCAGGTAAATCTTCCTTAACCATTGATACTTTATATGCTGAAGGGCAAAGACGTTATGTAGAAAGTTTGTCTTCCTATGCTCGTCAATTTATGATGCGGATGAGTAAGCCAGAAGTAGATTATATTAAAGGAATTTGTCCTGCTATTGCCATTGAACAAAAAGTCATTACCAGCACCTCTCGTTCCACCGTCGGTACATTAACCGAAATTTACGATTACCTCCGTCTACTTTATGCCAGAGTAGGCAAAACTTACTCCCCTATTTCTGGGCAATTGGTCAAAAAACATGAAGTAACGGATGTGATAGATTATGTCCTTCAACTAGAAGAAGGCAGCAAAGTATTGATTTTGATTCCTTTTCAACTAAAATCAAGCAAAAGCATTGCGGAAGAATTGAAATTATTGCTACAAAAAGGTTATGCTCGATTGTGGTTCGACAATAAATTACATCGAATTGAAGAGGTAGATACGAATAATTTGGACATCAAGAATACTTATGTATTGATTGACCGTCTAGTGGTCAAACCCAATGATGAAGACTTACAATATCGCTTGACAGATTCTGTGTCTAATGCTTTTTTTGAAAGTCAAGGAGATTGTATTATCGAAATTATGGGAGCCAATAAAAAACAGTTCAATAATCGCTTTGAATTGGATGGGATGACCTTTGAAGAACCTAGCCCCCATTTCTTCAACTTTAATAGTCCTTACGGAGCCTGTAAAGTTTGTGAAGGCTTTGGTCAGGTAATTGGTATTGATGAAAATTTAGTCATTCCTAATAAGTCTTTATCGGTTTATGATGATGCCATTGCTTGCTGGAAAGGGGAAAAAATGAGCTGGTATAAAAATCAACTCATCAAAAATAGTCATCATTTTAATTTTCCTGTACATACCCCTATCGAAGAACTCACACCAGAACAATATGATTTGCTTTGGACAGGAAATGATTATTTTGAAGGCATTAACAGTTTCTTTGCTTTTGTAGAGGAACAAACCTTTAAGATTCAATATCGGGTCATGTTGTCCAAATATCGAGGACGTACTGCTTGTCAGGATTGTAATGGGACTCGTTTGCGAAAAGATGTGCAATATGTACAAATTGGAGGGAAATCCATTAGCGATTTGGTCTTAACCCCCATCAAGCACCTCCGCCCTTTTTTCGATAGTTTGGAACTTAATGAATACCAAGCCAAAGTCAGTAAGAGAATCTTGACCGAAGTTCGCAACCGTTTATTGATCATGGAAAATATTGGGCTGGGTTATTTATTCCTCAATCGCCTATCTAACTCCCTATCTGGTGGAGAAACCCAACGGATTAATTTGACTAGATCACTAGGGAGTAACCTCACCAATTCCATGTACATCCTTGACGAGCCGAGTATTGGCTTACATCCTAGAGATACCAATCGCCTCATTGAAGTCTTACGTCATTTGCGAGATTTGGGCAATACGGTGATTGTAGTGGAACATGAGGAGGAGGTGATTCGAGCAGCCGATTATCTGGTGGATATGGGGCCTTTGGCTGGTCATCTTGGTGGGGAAGTGGTTTTTGAAGGAACACCTGATAAATTAGTAATTAATAATGGCAGTTTGACCGCCGATTATTTACTAGGAGCCAAAGCCATCGAAAGCAATCGCAAACGTCGAAAAGCAGTTGCCTTTATCAATATAGAAAAAGCCAATAAGCACAATTTAAAAAACATTACCGCACAATTTCCCCTCAATGCGATCACCGTTGTTAGTGGGGTAAGTGGTTCGGGTAAGACGACTTTGGTTAAGCAAATCCTATATCCTGCCTTAAAACGACATCTCGACAAATTAGGTGCGCTTGCAAGTCAATATGGAAAGTTAACGGGGAAGCTGGATCACATCACCAAACTAGAGTTGATCGACCAAAATCCACTTGGTCGCTCTTCCCGTTCCAATCCGATTACTTATATCAAAGCCTGGGATGCCATCCGTAACCTATTTTCTAAACATCCTTTATCCAAAATGCGAGGCTATAAACCCAAGCATTTCTCCTTTAATGTAGAAGGGGGGCGGTGTGAAGTGTGTAAAGGGGATGGGATGGTGACGGTAGAAATGCAATTCTTAGCTGATTTGAAATTGGTTTGTGAAGAATGTAATGGAGACCGTTTTAAAAGGGAAGTCTTAGAGGTGACTTATAATCAAAAGAATATCAATGAGATCCTGAATCTAAGTGTAGATGAAGCAATAGATTTCTTTGCCAATAATCCTGAAGTGGTTAAAAAAATCAAACCCTTGCAAGATGTTGGTTTGGGTTATATCAAACTAGGACAATCTTCCAGTACCTTGAGTGGGGGGGAAGCACAACGGGTCAAACTAGCTTCATTCTTAGGAAAAGGTCGTGCTAAGAATCCTATTCTATTTATATTCGATGAGCCTTCTACTGGCTTGCATTTCAATGACATCAATAAATTATTAAAGGCTTTCAATGGCTTAATAGAAGCTGGACATACCATTATTATTGTAGAACATAACCAAGATATTATTAAATATGCAGACTGGGTAATTGATTTGGGTCCAGAAGGTGGAGATGAAGGGGGGTATTTATTGTATCAAGGGGTTCCAGAAGGTTTGGTAGCTGTAGAAAATTCTTATACAGGTCATTATTTGAAAACAAAGTTGTCTTCTTAATGATGGCATTTCTAAACAAATGTATATTTTTATCATTATTATTTCCTAAATGATCATTGAAGTGTACATCTCTATACTAAATATGTATATTTTAAGTCTCGCCTTTTCTATTTGAATAATTATTTAATTAACTTTATCCCTTAATATAGCTAGGTTT
>JAHDFT010000100.1 GCA_020628015.1 Bacteroidota bacterium | reverse complement strand
AACGATTATAGCAGCAAATTAAACAACAAGATGCTGGTTTATTTTTTAGCTGTTATTAAGACTAGCCCAAGCAACAACACTCCATATAATAAATTTGTCAAATAGGCCACAGTAACTATAGATTATAAACTTTCTAGCTGCAAATTCGTTAGAAATAAGTTGCCTACATACATACTCATTTCATAGAATTACCCCTTATCAAATCAAAATAATGCCATTATTAAAAGAATTGCATCATTTTTTACTGGAACAAAAATATTTTTTTGTTGAATTAGAAGTCACGATTACCAACCACTTCATCATTCCTGTTAGCTTAAACGGCCATGAGGTCAAAATGATTTTAGATACAGGCGCAAGTCATAGCTGCTTAGATCAAAAAAAAGCGGCGACATTAAATCTTGTTACTGATGATGTAGATATGGTAACAGTAGGTATTGGAGATACGGAAAATATGCAAGTACAAATGGTACAAATTGAGCATCTTCAATTGGGTGATTTCCACATCCATGACTATCCATTTACCGTTTTAGATCTAAAAAATATTGAACTGGCACTAGGTGAAGTATTTGGAGAGGTTTGTGGGGTTATTGGCTCTGAGCTTTTGCAAAAATATGAAGGCGTTATTGACTGCAAAACATTGAGACTATATCTAAAAACCTTACCGAAATAGAAATAAGAAGTGAAGGAAAACTATTCCTCCTACACACTTTACTCATTGCTCAATTGACAACTGAATTCTACATATGTTTGAGCAATACCGTCCAAGCATCTGTTAAAGTATTGCCAAAAGTAATCACTCCCTCAATATGCCCAGCCATCACTAAGATACGCTCTGTCTTTAAATTTTCCTCCTCATACAGTCGTCGCACCTCATAAGCCATTTCAGGTGTACCATAAGGAACATCAGCCGCAGTAGTTGGTAAATGCCCTTTCCATTGTTCCCAATAAGCTAGGGAATGAATGTGAATCACCGCTTGATAGTCCTTATCCAATTCATAAATCGCTGCATGAGTTAAAGACTCAGAGGAGGCTTTGATCGGTCCTGTGCAATTCAAGGTATTGGCATCAATGTCATAGTTAGTAATCCAACTATAATGAGCATTGGTCAGTTCAGGTAAATGCCCTGTCTGTGTACCACTAATAATAAAGGTATTCGGCTGTTTGGGATGACGAATGCTGATATTCCCATAACCCACCTGATGCTGTTCATCATAACCAATCAAACGCCGTTCATAAAGCTGTGAACGAAATTGGTTGATCCTTGTTAGTAGGGAGGCATCCAAAGCAACTCCTTTTTCCCAATGACATTGATATTTGATATACCCTTCATCATACATAATCCAAACATTTCAATATTTTAAATCAACAAATGATCTATATTTGTTGTAAATGATGCACAAAGTCGTAAAAGTGACTTCGCCTTTCATTGAATCGGCTTGTTTTCACACTATTTATAGGTAATTTATACTTTATACCCTTTACAATCAACAAAAATATGAAAAAAATATTACTGACGAAATTAATATTATTATGGGCGAGTTATTTAACATTCGCTCAATGTGGAGATCGTTATTTAGAACAACTTTGGGAAGTGCGAGATATTGTCGTAACCAAAGACATCCAGTATGGTTCCAATACAACCTATGCTGGAGAAACAATGGATCTTTTCTTAGACATTTACGAAGCAGAAGGAGATACCTTAAGCAATCGTCCTTTGATTATTTGGGCTTTTGGCGGTGGCTTTATATTCGGTTCTAAACGCTCTCCTGACATAGAGGCTTGGTCTAAGGATTTTGCTCGTCGAGGTTATGTAAGTGCTTCTATTGACTATCGTTTGTATGATGGGGATGGTGATCCTAATTTAGAAGCGATCATTCATGCCATTAACGATATGCGGGCTGCTGTGCGTTTCTTTAAAAAGGATGCGGATACAGATAATGTATACCGAATTGATCCAGAGCAAATTATTGTGGCAGGTTATTCGGCTGGCGCAATCACTGCTGTACATACTGCTTTTATTAGAGATGAAAGTGATATAGATGAAGTATTTCAACCGATAATAGAACGCAATGGAGGTCTTGAGGGTGATAGTGGTAATGAGGGTTATGATAGCCGAGTGGCTGGGGTCATTAGCATTGCTGGTTTTGTCTATGATCTTGATTTACTAGAACCAAACGCCCCTTTCTTGGCAATGGTGCATGGTACAGCTGATGAAACAGTACTTTTTGAAGGGCAAGAAGGTTCTTGGGGAAGTGCCAAAATGCAAGAAAAAGCTGATGACATTGGCTTGCCTAATTTTTTATATGCTGCTGAAGGTGGTGATCATTATTGGCCATTTCTGAATACAGACGACTTTACTAATGATGTAGCCACTTTTATGCATCCTCATTTGAAATGTAATTTCCCTGTAGGATTACCAATAAAGGAGATAGCAACTGCTGTTCAATTGTATCCAAATCCTAGCACAGATTACCTCAATATTTACATTACCGATCCACAAATCATCCCTCAATCTGTTCAGTTATTGACTGTACAAGGACAAGTTATTCAATCATTGACAACAAATGATCAAGAAATTCATCTCCCATTAAGCAAAGATTTACCTACAGGAACTTATTTTCTAAAAATTTCAACAAAAAAAGGACAAATCTCGAAGAAAATAGTTGTGAATTAAGTAAATTTGAATATTTATTCAGCTTCCGTCAGTTGAGTCATTTATATTAATGTAAGTAACAGCTAAATACTGGAAAATAATGAGAACTATAGTATTATCAATCTTTCTTATAATCTATTTTGGCATAATGACTGGTAGCGCACAGGAACGCTATCTCGACCCTCAATTTGGTGTAAAATTAACCAAGGATATTGTCTTTGGAGAAAATAAAAAAGACTGGAATGATCCTGAAAGTGTTCAGACCTTGCGAATGGATATTTATGAGCCAGATGGAGATGATGCCGAAGCTCGACCATTGATTGTTTTAGCTTTTGGCGGAGGTTTCGTATATGGCTTGAAAGAGTCTCCAGATATTGTTGATTTGTGTAATCGTTTTACCGAATTGGGTTATGTTTGTGCCTCCATTGAGTATCGTTTATCTTTAGAATTGGCCACAGATCCTAGTATCCCTGTTGCTTTTCAAGCAGTTGCGAAAGGCTATCATGATATGAAAGCTGCTGTACGATTCTTTAGAAAAGATGCAGATACAGAAAATCAATATCGTATTGATCCAGAATTAATCTTCGCTGGTGGTGTATCTGCTGGTGCAGTTGCTGCTGTCCACATGGCTTATTTGGATGAATTAGAAGAAGTGCCAGAAGAATTAAATCCTTTTATAGAGTCAGAAGGAGGTTTAGAAGGGAATAGCGGCAATCCAGGTTATTCTTCTGAAGTAGCAGGAATCCTTAACCTATGTGGTGCTATTGCCGATACAAGCTGGATTACAGAAGGAGACATTCCCATCGTTAGCGTACATGGCTCTGCTGATAGCACTGTTCCTTATGGTTCTGCTCCACTAGGTTTATTTGGGCTTGATTTACCTCTTCATGGAAGTTCAAGCATTCATGACTATGTGGCTGATAAAAATATGGATCATGCTTTTTTACCTTTTCCAGGAGCTGGTCACACTCCTTTCATACTCAATAGCCCATCTGTTGCCCAAGTCTATATGGATAGTACCTTCCAAATAACCCGTGATTTTGTTTATGAATTGGTTCGCAGACAAATTACAGGTTTAGAGGATCACCCCCTTACTTCAAATCTTACTGCTCAATCCCTTATCACCCTTTTCCCCAACCCCATTACTGAACATTTTTCTATTCGTCCTAATGATACCAATATCCTTGTAGAAACGGTTGCTATTTACTCCGCTACTGGTCAATTAATGAGCCGTCAAACGAGTGATTTTAATTTCGATGTACAAGCTTTTCCAGAAGGATTATATTTGGTTAAAATCCAAACGAATCAAGGGGAAGTCATGGAGAAAATATTGGTACAATAAAATTTGTTTTTAATGTAAACGTAGGGACAAGGCATGCTTTGTCCATGTTTTATCCATGCCTTGTCCCTACATACGATGCATCCATTTTTTTGAAATATTTTTCGGTTAAACATTTGCACGCTTCATGCCTGGAATATCCTTTATCCAACAAAAACAAAATATCAATACAAAAAGCATAGCTGCTACATTACAGACAGCTCTACACCTACCCAATTATACTATTCAAACATTATTAGACAAGCCTAATCAACAATTACATTTTACCGCCTATCCACATTATCCACATACCTTAATTGACCATCCAGACTATCTTATTTTCCTAGAAGGAAAAGTCTATAATCTAAATCAAACGGAGCTAAAATCATCATTGATTCAACTAGTTGGTCATTATTTTGAAAAAGCTAAAAATAAATTTCAAACACTAGAAGAATGGGCAATGCAACAGGATGGGGAATACCTTCTTTTTGCTTGGCATAAAAAAACAGCTCATTGGTTTTGTTGTAATGATCCATTGGGGCGTTTACCGCTTTATTATGGTCAACAAAAGGATCGCTTGGTATTTTCTAGGGAAATTGGTCTTTGTCAAACTTGGTTAGCTTGTCAGGAGACAGATTCCTTTCAAATTGCTTTGCAGCTTTTATTTGGTTATACATTAGGTCAGCATAGTCCTTATAAAAACATCTACACTTTAGCTCCAGCAAGCGTTTTATATTCAAATGATACTATTTTTCAAGTAAAAAATTATTACCAATGGAATTTTGAAGCCAATCATACGCCTAGTTTGACAGAAGCTGCTCAAAGGACGGGTGATTTTTTACTAACAGCTACCCAACAACGCTATCAACCAAACCATCAACATCTATTAGGACTTAGTGGCGGACTTGATTCTCGTTTAGTCGCTGGTGGTTTAGCTCATTTAAAGCTACCTTTCAAAGCGGTTACAATGGATAACCATGCTGAAATCTATAAAAAGGAATTACCCCTCGCTGGTCAACTTGCCCAAGCATTAGCCATCAAGCAAAATTGGGAATTGATCCGATTAGCTCCACCAAAAGAGGAAGATTTCCAAGCATTATGGCGATTGAAAAAGGGCTTAAACTATTTTGGAATGGCTTTTATTCTTCCACTTTTCCACAAATTTTATCCACAATATCAACAATACTGGACGGGTGATGGAGGAGATAAGTTATTTCCCGATATTCGACCATTTCGTCCCTTATTGAATCAAAAAGATTTAATCCATTATATTTTAAAATATCATGCTGTTTTACCCTTATCCATAGTTGCTAAACTGAGTCAAATACCTCAAAAATTGTTGATGGTTTACCTACATGAGCATTTAGACAATTATCCAGAAAAAACCTTATCTACAAAGTATATTCGTTTTCAAATTATGGAGCGTGCGGTTAAATGGTTATTTGAGGGAGAAGATCGCAATCGGGCTTATTTTTGGTCTGTTACCCCACTCTATTCCTTACCTTTATTCCAATATGCCATGCAACTTTCTCCTGATTTGAAAAAAAATTACCAGCTCTTTCATGCACTATTAGATCAAATCAATCCTGTATTGTCTCAAATTCCTAATGCGAATTGGGGATTTCCGATGGAGGAGGTTCAAAAACGGCAACAATTGCTTCGACAATTACAGTTAAGAGCTTATTTACCTACAAAAACAATAAAACGTTTTCTTAAACCTGATTTATATCAACTACAAGCAACAAACGAACAATTATTGATCAATAAAAAAATGCGCTTGACTCAAAAGGAAATAGCCGCTTTGATTCCTCAATTAAAGATCAATGCTACGGCAAAATATCATTTATGGACGATTTTAAAGATGCAACAACGATAGATAGTCAGTATTTCCTTGTAACTTCATTAACGACACTTGTAAAATCTCATATAATCATTACCAATTTCTTAGTAAAATTTTTATATTGAGGCCACCAGTATTCATCTAAGTAGTGATATTAATTATTTTTATCCATTGCTTAGATTATATAATAATAAAAATCACCTTATTATGGATGAAGAATTAAGTTTTTTAATGGAAACCATAGAAGAGTCTATGCAAGATTCGGTCAAACATCTGGAAGAGTCTTTAGCTAAAGTTAGAGCTGGAAAAGCGAGTCCTGCTATGATTAGTGATGTAAAGATAAAAGCTTATGGTGCGGATATGCCCATCAATCAAGTGGCTAATGTAACCAATTTGGATCAACGTACATTAGCTATACAACCTTGGGATAAAAGCAACTTACCTGCTATCGAAAAAGCTATTTTTGCTGCTAATCTAGGGATCACCCCACAAAGTGATGGGGAAATGGTGCGCTTAACAGTTCCACCATTGACAGAAGAAAGACGTAAAGATTTAGCCAAAAAAATCAAGTCATACGGTGAGGACTCTAAAATTAGTATTAGAAATGCTAGAAAGGAAGCCAATCAAGAATTAAAGCAAATGGTAAAGGATGGTTTATCAGAAGATGTTGGTAAAACATCGGAAGGAAAAATTCAAGATTTAACCAAAAAATACGGAGAGAAAGTAGACAAATTGGTCAAATCTAAAGAGCAAGAGGTCATGTCTATGAATTAAACTATAAAATAGCCTCATTAATCAATAACAGTCGAGACCTTGTTTGGCAAAGTCTCGACTATTTCCATTCAATAGCGATCATTCTCTTTTCTGTTGAATTAAATCCATCAACTCATTAGTAGATAATTTCGCACTCGTCTCGCTTCCAGATAACAAACTATCTGCGAGATCTTTTTTGTGTTGATGCAATTGAACGATTTTCTCCTCAATGGTATTTTGCGCCACTAAGCGGTAAATCGTTACAGGACGTTTTTGCCCGATTCGATGCGCTCGATCTGATGCCTGATCTTCGACAGCAGGATTCCACCAAGGATCCATATGGATGACATAATCCGCAGCAGTTAGATTCAAACCAACTCCACCAGCCTTTAAGCTAATCAAAAATAAGTCCCCTTCGCCTCCTTGAAAGGCATCAATCCTTTCCTGTCGTTTTTTAAGCGGTGTACTTCCGTCCAAATATTGATACTTAATTTTTTTCTGCTTCAACAACTTTTCTATCAAAACTAAATGCTTGACAAACTGACTAAAAATCAATGCCTTATGCCCATTCTGGATCAACTCTTCTACTAGCTCTCCTAGCAAGGTCAATTTAGAGCTTTGTATTTTACTAGTTGACATCACCATCTTAGGATGACAACAAGCCTGCCTCAATCGCATAATCTCTGCCAAAATACGAATGCGTTGCTGTCCTACTGTTCCCGAATCTGCCGCCTCACTCAATTTATCCATTGCATTCAAACGCAAAGCTTCATAAAAAGCCAATTCTTCTTTAGACAATTCTACCGAAAGGGTGATCTCGGTTTTTTCTGGTAACTCTTCTAGTACTTGGCTCTTTCTTCGACGTAAAATAAAGGGTTGAATGAGCTTTTTAAGCTGCTGCCTTTTTTCTACGTTTTTATCTTTTTCTATCGGCAATACAAACTTCTCTGCAAAATGCTTCGCTGTTCCTAACAAACCAGGATTAATGAATTGGAAAAGGCTCCATAATTCGAGTAGATTATTTTCTATAGGCGTACCTGTAGTAATAAGTTTAAACCCTCCTTTTAATTCCAAAGCTGCCTTTGTTCGCTTGGCCGTTCGGTTTTTAATCGCTTGGGCTTCATCTAATACGATGGTCGCCCATTCAATGGACTGAAATAATTCTGATTCTTGCTGCATTAGACCATAGCTGGTAATCAACAAATCAAATTTCCCAAGCCCTTTAAGCATCTTTTCTCGATCTCCTCCACCAAATAATTGAGGTTTTAAAGTAGGCGCAAAGCGTTTGGTTTCCTTCATCCAGTTGCGAGCTACTGAAGCAGGCGCAACCACGAGTGTTGGGCCTAGCTTTGTTCGTTTCAAGATTAAAGCTAGAGCTTGTATCGTTTTACCCAATCCCATATCATCTGCCAAACAAGCTCCTACCTGCCAATTGGCTAAACGAGCCAGCCATCTAAATCCTTCTTTTTGGTAATCTCTTAGCTCTGCTTTAAAAGTAGAAGGCACTCTAGGACGTTGTACTTTTATCGTTTTAATTCTTTCTAATTGATTTTTCCAATGCTTATCAACTTGGAGATGCTCAAAATCTTCAAATAAATTATCTAGTGAAAAAGTGGCTAGATTGTGTAATTTGGTCTGTTTCCGATCTTTTTGCGTTAAGGCTTCAAGGACTTTTAGCTTTTTATAGAGTTGTTTGGTTAAGGTCATAAACCGCCCATCACTCAACTCTACAAAAGGTACAGAAGAAGAAGCAACAGCATCTAATAATTCTCTCAATTCCATTACCTGATTGTCATCCACTTTCACTTCCCCAGTTAAACCAAACCAATCTTGCTTTTTGCGTATTTGCATCATAATATTATCTCCTGATACAGTATAAGCAATAGATAAAGCTTCTCCTTTCGGCCATTCCACTATAATCTCCTTATTCTCTTTTAAGGGTTGTAATTCTGATAAAACTTCCAAACAATCGTAAACCCCTTCAAAAATCCATTCCTCATCAATATTTGCCGAATGTCGAAGCATCTCACTTTTATCCAGCAATTGTTGTAATTGTGTTTTTTCTGCTTTTAGATCTCGCCTAGTTTGCATTCTTTGCCCCTTAATTTCACTAATCACCAATTCTCCTCCTTTACCTGGTTTAAAATAAGGAGCTGCTACTTGGAATGGCTTCACCAAAGTTTCTAGTCTAAAATCTTCTCCTAGTGGTAATAATTGAACGTATATACGACTATCCGCTTCAACTTGTGGCACATCCTTCGCTTCTTCATCAATAGAAGATTGCACATTCATCTGACTGGAAATCCCACCAATTACCTTCAATAAGCGATCTTTTGCTTTAACTGGTATAATGACTTCCTCTTTTTTCCCTAATGCCTGAATAATATTTAAATGTACCTTATCTAATTTGATTAACTTATAACGAGTATAAGTTTCCTTAATGATATTGACTCCTTGTTTGTAAGTTCTCCCTGAAAATTTAATCGAATAATTGTTACCGACTTTATCAACAATCAATTCAGGAAGCTCTTTCACTAATTCTACATTAACAGTAGGTGCATCCATTAAAAATACAAAAGGATGTCCTACTAGCTCCCATATTACCTTACTAAAATCATAGCTATATTCTTCTCCACCATAGTAATAAGAATGCGTCTCAAAAGTAGCGGCTATTGCTCGATCTTGCTTGGTCATAGATTCCACTTCCCCTCTGTATAACTTTTTCAAACTACAATTTCTACCTTTACTCCATTTTCCATTTTTGTTAACTCCTTGTTCTTTGGGCTGTATTAAACTTTGTCCCTTGAAATCAACCAACCAAATTAACCTTTTAGCTTTAGTCTTACCTTTAGCTGTTGTCCCATCATTTTGTCTAGCTATAAAATCAAGTGTCTTTAATACTTTTTCCCACTGTTCTTCAACCCTCACGACCCTTGCTAAACTTTTTACCCCTATAATTGCTTCCCAAGGTGTAATTCTATCTAAAAAAATGGTTTGATTTGGTTCTTTCGTTGCTAATATCAAACAGCGATACTCCAATTCTAGCCAATCGTAGTTAGCTTTTTGAGCATCAGCAAATGATCTATTGATAATTTGCAAGTACTGTATCAGTTTATCTGGACTAAACCAGTAAACAAAGTATAGATAAATAAGTGTGTCAAAGGGATCTTTATAGTTTATATCAATAGAATTAAACAATTGTTTACCTGTTGTTTCATCGCCTTTTCTATAACAAACCATACATTGAAAAACATTGACTATATCTTTACTCTTAGCTACCTTTTTAACATAGTTGGTAATCTTCGAAAAATCCTCTAATTTACCTCTTTTAAATAATGCCAAAGGATAAAAATAGCCCATTCTATCTGTAAAAAAGGCAGTTCGCTTACGTGTTACTTTACGATATAATTTCAATGCTACTTCATAATGCTTAATCGCCAGCTCATTATCTCCTTTAATAAAATAAAATCCTCCTAAGTATAATTCTGTTAAATAATGCTGTTGGTGTTGGGAATACTGTTTTAATAACTCTGAAGCCTGTTCAAGCTTACCCTGAAAAAATAGAACATCGCATACATTTGTTAAATAGGAGGGCCCCCATTCTTCATCTTTATATTCCTTTTCTGTAATGGCTTCTAAAACATCCTGATTAACAGGAATATTATTCACTAAACAGCTCTGCAAAATACCCAAAAAGCCTATAGCTCTCAAATAAGGAGTTTTACCTTCAAAAAAACTAGGCTCAAATGGATTGTCAAAAAAATGGAGTAGAAAATTACTTCGGATTAAATCTTTAGCAAAAATACTATTGGCAATTGTAAAATATTGTTCAAATAATTCTTGATCATTTTTAATAAAGGCATATCGAAACTCCCTTAAACATCGTTCAAATAAGCCTTTTTGAGAAATATAATGCCAGAAGCGAGCATTTAGTGGAAATACTGCTTCTTTACGAGCCATCGTCATTACTTCTTCAAAAAATTCTGCTTGGATAGCTAGTCGATATATGTCTTCAACTATGACAGGAACACATCTCAAATGATGCTCTCTTAATTCTACTATGCCTCTTTCTAGCAAATGTGCTTTAATCTCTTTAATCGTCTTATGAGAATAGGTGGTTCCTTTAGGTGTTCTAATCCCTACTGCTCGCATGGTATCCAACAATCTTGTTGCATTAATTGGCTCACTCCAAATAGTTAAAATTTGCAATATTTCTTTTTCTACCTGATCTAAGTTTTGATAAACTTTTAGATAAACTGCTTTTTGGGAATCCATTTTTATATTTTATTTAGTGATGGCTTGAAATAAACTCAGTCATTTCCTTGATTACTTCACCTAAGAAACAGTACCTTTTGTCTGACTTTATTTCTAATCTATCACTTATTAAAATGATCTAATCTTACAAAGATAATAGGTAATAATGGGTACAAAAATTTTATTCCTTTTATATAAGCCTAATCATTGACTATAACATCTTGACCCTAGCAGGGTCACACATTTACCGTTTTATTACTGAGTCATACTGAAAGTTTTTTCTAGAGAAAAATCAGCAAAAGCCAAGTATAAAAGAAGAACCTCACTACCTTAGAAAAGTAGTGAGGTTCTTCAACACACAAGGAAAATTAATTCCTTCAAATTTATAATCTTCAGTTAGTATTAGGCACTAACTGATCATTTACTGATTACTGCTTGATGATTTTCTCAACTGAATCATTACCATTAGCATCAGATACACTTACAAAGTAAGTACCGATTGGTAACTCAGAAATATCAAGGCTAATAACATTGATACCATTATCTACATTAGCTTGAACACTACTAATTACTTTTCCAGCAACATCAAATACAGAAACTGTAATTTGACTAGCTACATCAATAGCATACTCAACATTTACAATATTGCTTGTAGGAACTGGGAAAACGTTTACAATACCTCTATCAGATACTTTAGTAATAGAAACTAATCTAGAGTTTGTTTTTACGCCATCATAGTCAACACCTACAACTCGGTAGTATACTGTTCCATTTGGAGCATTTTCGTGAAGGAAGCTATAAGCAGCACCAGAACTTGTTGTTCCAGAAGCTTTTACAATACCTACTTGTACGAAATTGATACCATCTTTAGACATTTCAATGATGAAGTAGTCATTATTGTATTCTGTAGCAGTTGCCCAGTTAACAACATTTCCAGTAGATTTGTCAGCAACGTTTAAGTCTGCAATTTCTAATGCGAAAGGTCCACCTTCAGGGATAATACCTGCATCAAAAGAGAAGTTTTGCTCTCCACTTCCAACAGTAAAGATGTCTGTACGACCATTATCATCAAAGTCACTATCAAAAGCATCATCACCACCTTCACCTGCAGATGTAAAAGAATCACCAGAAGGAAGAGATATCTCAATATAGTAAGAACCTGCGTCTACATCAGAAAAGGCATAGTTACCATTACTATTTGTAAGCGTAGAAGCAACAAAATTACCATCTTCATCATAAAGTGTAACAACATAACCTACTAAACCAGGTTCACCTGGATCTTGGATACCATTACCGTTAACATCATTCCATACAAAGTTACCAATAGAGAAAGAAGAAGAACATGGCGGACAAGCAGGACCATTAACCAAAGCCAAAGCAGATTTGATAATGATAATGTCATCATTTGACCAAGTACCTTGTGGGCCTTCTGTCAATCCGAAGTCATTAATGATGTTGTCAACGCTTCCACCTCTAACTAGGTAATCTCTAATATCGAAAGATACCGCAGCTTGATCGTAGTTCACATAGTAAATAACATAATCTCCATCACCTACATTAATAAAGTTAGGCTCAGAAGAAACTTGGTCAATCAAACCATCATCCATATCACCATCAACAGTAGCATTATCCTCGTCAACAAGAACATACTTTACTGCTTGTGATGTTGGGACTGTACATGGCTCAGAGTCGGCAACTAAAATACCTGCTCCGAAACAGTTACAATCATCCAAATCTTGGTTTCCACAAGGAAACTGAGCACTCACATTCAATTGAGTAAAAAACATAAGTGCGAAAAATGCAAAGAATGCAAAAATAGCTTTTCTGTTTGTAAAATTATTCATTAGTCCTCCATTTATATGGTTATTAATCTAAATGCGAAACATGGTATAATTGTGATTACAGGAGAGATACCCCTTTAGGACAGGCATATCAATCCAATGGTTGGCTATACACATTAGTAGTAGCACACAATTATACCTCTACTAAAAAAATTATTAAAGGAATTATTTCAAATTGGCAGTCATTGAGACTATTCACAAGGATATAAGTCACCCCTGTTTCCTCTAAGCAATAGAGAAAACTACTGGCAAAGTTAAATAATTCTCCGTAATTATTTATTTAGTTTAAGTAAACCATATAAAATGGAGTTCATGTAAAAGCCTTACTATGCTTTAATAGTGAGGCTTTTAGTCAGACAAAAAAAGTAAAAAAAAATCTTTTTTTATTACCAAAAAATCGCAAAAACATACAGATAAACTATTTTTTTTCTTCTTATTGTTTTACAATTTTATGTACTGAATTTTGTCCATTTGCATCAGTAATACTGATAAAATAAGAACCAACTGGCAATGTAGAAACATTTAAATTAATGATACTAATTCCACCATCCACATCAGCTTGAGCATTACTAATTATTTTACCTGCTACATCAAATATTGTAATTGTAATTTCACTAGCGACATCAATCGCATATTCTACACTTACAATATCACTAGTAGGAATAGGGAAAACATTGACAATTCCGCTATCAATTCTTCTTGTAACAGAAACTAGTTTAGAGATAGTTTTTACTCCATCATAATCAACACCTACAATACGATAGTATACCGTACCAATTGG
This sequence comes from Bacteroidota bacterium, assembly GCA_020628015.1. GTDB lineage: Bacteria > Bacteroidota > Bacteroidia > Chitinophagales > UBA2359 > JAHDFT01. The sequence continues at coordinate 156 of JAHDFT010000100.1, read as the reverse complement.
CGCATCTTTATGTAAGAAACTATAGTTTGCTCCCAAACCTGTTGTTCCTGAAGCATTTACGATACCTACCTGTACGAAATTGATACCATCTTTTGACATTTCAATAATGAAATAATCATTATTGTATTCTGTAGCTGTTGCCCAATCTACCTTATT
>JAHDFT010000099.1 GCA_020628015.1 Bacteroidota bacterium | reverse complement strand
GAGGAATGTGTTTAAAATCTTGGACAATATAAAGGATCTTGCTTATTACATTCCGAAGTCTTAAACCCGTAGGTTAAGGATACTTCTATACCTCCTGTGCCTTGTTGTGAGGCTAGAGGAGATATGGTAACATCATAAGAGAAGCCAATAGAAAGATCACTCAAATCTACGCCAAGATAGAAAATCAAAGCATCATTCCAACGATTCCATGCCCCTAGATAAAGTGCAGTTCCTTTTTCATCATAACGAGATCGTCTGTACCGATTATTTTGATCAAAACGGAAACCCAATGCAGCTCCATAAACGATTTCTGTAGAGGTGCCTTGTTTTTGAAATAAAGCACTAGGAGAAATGCTTATGACATCACTCAATCCAAATTGACCACCACCATTTAGAGTAATCCTAGAAGGAAGAATGAGTATTTCAGGATCAGATGTAGCAGTAGATACCAAGAAAGTTTCACTAGGCTGTTGAATGTGGTGATAAGAACCACCTCCATATAAACTAACTTGATCGCTAATGGCAGCACTCAACAAACCACCTCCTACAAAATCGAAATAATAGAAGGAATTATTGTAGATCTGCTCTCCATTCATTACCGTCGGATCAAATTCAAAATTGACGATTTGAGACTCAAATAAAAGTCGAGTAAAATCGACACTTTTTTGTGTATAGCCTGCTTGTGCGCCAAGTGAAATTAAATAGCGTCCATCAGAATCTAGCCCTTTATGATAAGCAAGAGACAGTAAACCTGAAAGTGTATTGAATTGCCCAACACCAGAGCGGTCATTATAAGCAACAACACCAATACCAATATGGTCTCGTTTCATTTGACAACCTAACAGAGACATATCAAATGCAGCACCTACCGTAGAATAGGGAGCAAGGGCAGAATATTGGTTTCTGTAAATGACCATCGCTCGACCGTTGCCATCGGTATAGCCTGTCATTGCTGGATTATGTAAGGTCGGTGCAGCGTAGAATTGTGAAAAGTGTATATCTTGGGCGGTAGCTTGTTCAGCTACTAGTGTAAGCACCACAAAACATATGAATAAGCGTGTAATAGTTTTTATCATACGATTAGGTTTGGACTGCCACAAATAAGTAAGGAGTTGAGGCAATCGAGTGGATAGAGACGTAGAAATAGTGATTTGAGCAATTGGTTTTGTCAATTGTTCATATGTAATAGCTTAGTAACAGCTAAAATAGTAATTTATTTTTGACTGTTCTTAAAGATAGAAAGACTTTAATAAAGATTCAAAAAATCTTAACCTATCCTACATTTGCTTGTGTTTTTTTACCTATAAGATACATACAAGACATATAATAATGCCAAAAAATACGTTTACTGTTTTTTATACATATCTCATTTATTCATGGTAAGGATAAAACGCAAATCCGCCATCCTTATTTCCTGAAATGATAAATAAACACAGAAATTGACGAGGGTTTTTATAAGCTTGCTTAAATGGTCTGATTCGATCTGGTTCAATCAAGCCTTTATTGGCAAAGTCTTCTAAATGAGAAACATTGAAAGACCAGTCACTTTCTTCTTGTTCTGCATCAATAAATGGTCGTCCAATAATTAGCTGTGGCTCTTTATGAGCAATGAATATAGGGTATTCAGAAATTTTTTGATCTAAAATGAGTTGTGCGATCATTTTTAGGCGATCTTCAAATTCTCGAATACTTAATTGGACGTTTTCTATAAGCTGTTCTGGTATGGATACAAACATAATACCTATTTTTTAGGAATCGGTAAAATTGGTGTCTTTTAGTGATGGAACAGAAATAAATTAGGCCATATCCTTTATTATTTAGCCTAATACTGCGTTACAAAAATATTACGTACATTCCATGTATGCGCTATTTTTGCGCCTTGTCTTAGACTAAATAATTGAAAGGCAGGCTATTTCGGCCTAATTTATTTCTAATCCATCACTTAAGCCTTATTTATCTATACACCGTCTACATTTCGTTCTAATGCAACAACATTTTCTACATGGTAAGTATGTGGAAACATGTCAACGGGTTGTACGCTTGTGATTTTATATTGAGTTGATAAGGCTTGTAAATCTCTTGCTTGAGTAATGGGATTACAACTAACATAGACTATTCGCTTAGGAGCCATTTTCAAGATCTCTTGCACTACATCTGGGTGCATCCCTGCTCTAGGAGGATCTGTTACCAGCAAATCTACCTGACCATGTTCTTGTAAAAAATCTGCATTCAACAATTGGCGTACATCTCCTGCAAAGAAGGAACTGTTGTCTATTTGATTCAATTGAGCATTAAATTTAGCATCTTCAATGGCGGCTTCTACCTCTTCTATGCCGACTACTTTTTTACAATGACGAGCTAAAAATAAACCAATGCTTCCTGTGCCTGTATATAAATCATAGACCACTTCTTCGCCTTGTAAATTGGCAAAATCTCGCACGACCTGATATAGGCGTTCTGCTTGTGCTGAATTGGTTTGGAAAAACGATTTAGGACTGATTTTAAATTTCAAATCCTCTAATGATTCAAAAATATGTCCTCGACCATGATAGGTGTGAATGTCTAAATCGTAGAGACTTTCATTCTTTTTGGTATTGATAACGTAATGTAGGGAGGTGATTTGGGGGAATTTTTCGACAAGATGATCCAATAAAGCGGTGCGAGCGGCTGCTATATCTTCGCCAAAGCTCAATAAGACCATCCATTCTCCCAAGCTTGAAGAACGAATGATTAAATTACGTAAAAGCCCTTCTTGTTGGATAATATCGTAGAAGGATAAATCATTTTGGATGGCATAATCTCGAATGGCATTTCTAATCTCATTAGAAGGAGCAGCTTGTAAATAACAATGTTCAATATCCACGACCTTATCAAACATGCCTGGTTTATGGAAGCCTAGACCATTGCGATTAAAGGCGGCTTCGCTGTCGATTTCTGCTTTGGTCAACCATTTTTTATTGGAAAAACTGAAATCCATTTTATTGCGGTAGTAACGATTGGGATCAGCTCCTAAAATGGGTAAAGGAGTAGGAAAGTCTAGTTTTCCAATGCGTTGAAAAGCTTCTACAACGGTAAGAGATTTGTAGGCAAGTTGTTGTTCATAACTAATCATTTGCCATTTGCAACCACCACAAACGCCAAAATGTTGGCAAAAGGGTTCTATTCTCAAAGGAGAAGCTTGTTTTAATTCAGCAATCCTACCAATAGCATAGTCTTTTTTCTTTTTATGAATAAGAATATCTGCTACATCTCCTGGAATGCCATCTTCTACAAAAATAACCTTGCCATTATGCCGCCAGAAGGCTTTCCCTTCGGCTGCCATATTGCTTATCTCTGCATCTTTGATGAGTTTTTTTCTTTGTCGTCTGCGAGCCATAATGAATTGTATTCGTTAGAAGGGAACAAGTGAAAAATAATTCGGTTCTCTGACAAATCCCATGGAAAGTTTTTTGGAAAAAATGAAACAAGTCTTGCAAACTATTAGCCTAAGTTTATAAATCACGGGATTTGTCAAAGAACCAATAATTCTTTACTGTTACCAGTATCAATGAATGGCGGCAAAGATAAGGATTATTTATTTCTTCTTATTAGGGGTTAAAGTCAAACTACAACGGTCGGTGCTGCCATCGGGAAATAATACAGCATAATTGATGCGAAGAACGCCTGATTTGCGGTCGATAAAGCCTGTTCCTAAGCCTTCGATGATGCGACCGCCTTTGTCTTTTTGTTTTAATATTTTTAGGGTACCTCCACCAACATCTTTAACTCTGACAACAGAGCTAGGGCGGTCAAATCCGCCAAAACCTACGATTTTGAAAGCTTTTCGGCTGCTGCCATATATTTCTAAACGGACAATGTTTTCATAGTGACCACTTCTACATTCATCTTCTGCTAGATAACGTACACGAGCTTTGGGGGTTCCTACATAACTACAGGATTCCAGAAGCATGGCTAGAAATGCAAATAATATAATGTATGCTAGTACTAAAAAGGGCTTTTGCATAGTTTGTATTTGATAGAATGAAGTGCATTTTTTAGGTAATCAATAATCATCGTGAAATGGTACAGGCTTAATATATGACTTTTTTTAGTAGGTTTGTTTAATCCTAGCCATTTTATGCATATATAACATGGCTTGTTTTTAGTAGTAAATCACTATTTACTTGACTTGCTACTTAGGAAGAATTACAAATATACTATATTGTGGGAAATTTTGTTGGGACAAGGCACGCTGTATCGACAAGGGATGCTGTTGGGACAAGGCATGCCTTATCCACGCAATTATGATGAATAATATGAAAAAAAATTTTCTCCTTAATTTATCTTTTTTGGTTTTTGTCAATTTGGTGGTAAAACCTTTTTGGATATTTGGAATTGATCGTACAGTACAGAATACAGTAGGAACGGTAGATTATGGAGCTTATTTTACCATTTTCAATTATGCTTTCCTTTTTCACATTCTCTTAGATTTAGGCATTAATAATTTTAATAGTAAGACGATTGCCCAAGAACCGAATTTGGTGAATCGCTACTTACCCAATATTTTATTACTCAAAGCAAGTCTGACAGTACTTTATCTAGCTTTGTGTTTTGCCATAGCTTTTCTACAAAACTTTAGTCCTTTACAATGGAAAATTCTGATTTGGCTCTGCCTCAATCAGGTTTTAGCCTCCTTGATTCTCTATTTTCGGTCGAATTTACAGGGTTTGCATTTGTTTAAAACGGATAGCCTATTTTCTGTACTAGATCGTTTGTTGATGATTGTTTTTTGTGGACTATTATTGTGGGGAGGGATTGGAGGAAGACCTTTTCAAATTGAATGGTTTGTCTATGCTCAAACGGTCGCTTATACTTTGACTGCCTTAGTTGGCGGAGTGCTGGTTTTTAGACAGTTGACGGGTTTTGAGTGGCAATGGCAGGGGCATCTGGTGAAAGATTTATTAAAGGAGAGTTTACCTTTCGCTTTGGTGGGTTTATTGATGACTTTATACAATCGTTTGGATGCAGTAATGATGGATTATTTATTACCTACAGAAGGAGAATATGAAGCAGGTGTTTATGCTTTGGCTTATCGCTTATTGGATGCTTGTAATATGATTGCGATGTTATTTGGGACTTTATTGATTCCAATGTTTAGTCGTTTGGTGCAAGAAAAAGAACGAGATCAATTATTGAATTTAGTGGCTTTTAGTGGAAAATTGTTGTTTGTTTTTTCTTTTATTGTAGCTATTGGAGCTTATTTTTATCAGGAGCCAATTATATTGTTACTTTATGCTGTGCCTTCATTGAATGAGGCAATGTCGATTTTTGGTTATTTAATGCTCACCTTCGTCGCCAGTTCTTCGATTTATGTTTTTGGTTCTTTAATGGTGGCGGGTAATCACATTTGGGAATTGAATTATGTGGCTTTATTAGGATTGTTGCTTAATGTGATCTTTAATTATTGGTTAATTCCCTTGTATGGAGCGCAAGGGGCGGTCATTGCTACTTTAATTACTCAATTCATCGCCGCAGGAGGTTTCGCAGGATTAGCGCTATATCGTTTCCAAATTCCCATCAAAATCACCTTAATTGTACGGATAGCCCTTTTTATGATTCTGACTATTGTATTAGGACAGTTCTTGGTACAATCTCCTCTCTTTTGGTTGTGGAGTGGGCTTTTGTTTGGTGTGTTGGCTCTTTTGGTGGCTTTGGTTTTGGGTTTGATTGAGTGGAGGTTGGGAGGCTTGTTGAAGTAGGTTTGGTAAGGGAGGGGGGCAGATATGTAATCTGCCCATACAGAATCTGCCCATACAGAACCTGCTTTTGCAAAATGTTGTTTTCTTTTTAGAATCTTGGACAATGCAACTGACTATTCTGTTTTTGATTTCTACCTGTATAAACCACCGCTATTTCAATTCCTCCTCTATTAGCATTATAAGGAGCTAAAGTCATTAATGTCCAATCATAACTAAGTCCTACACTAAAATAATCATATTCCACTCGACCAGCAAAAATGAGCGCACTAGGACTGAAGCCTTCCGCTAGGTCATCACCTATTCGTAGCCAACTACCTATGCTGATGGCTTTATCTAATTGATAACGATCATTGGTGTCAAATAGAAAGCGGAAAAAGCTGCCAGCTTCTAATTTAGTATGGAGACCTTGCTTGGTGAAATAAGCACTAGGTACAATATCAAGTACATCTCCCAAAGGAACACTTCCACCTAATTGTATTGTAAGTTTAGTGAATACATTACTGAGACTTTCATTGTATTGTAGGGCAATTTCTGGTCTAGTTAGGTGAAACATTCCTCCACCTAAGTAGAAATTGGTGCGGTGATTGGCAGAATAATATACCATAGCACCTCCAGCGACATTGGCACTCCATTGTGCAGTTGGATCTATAGCTTGATCAGGTGAGCTACCTGTAACGCTTCCCAAATCAGGATCATACATATCGCCAAATTGTGCTTTACTAATGTCGAAACCTCTTTGAGTAAAGCCAACTTCTGTACCTACGGATAAGTATAATTGTGGGGTGAAGCTGAGGTTATAAGCAAAAGCTAAATCAGCATAGTTGACCCCATAACCCAAATCACCTCCTTTATCACTATAAGCCATAATTCCAAAGGCAAAACGGTCAGCATCTCTGACACCTCTAAAAGCCATATCTGCTGATAAACCAATAGTTCTAAAAGGAGCTTGTGGAGAAATGGCTGCCCATTGATTTCTGTAAATGACAGATGCTCTAGTATCTCCATTCATTAAGCCAGTCATGGCAGGATTGAGGAATAGAGGTGTGGCATAATTTTGTGAAAAATGGACATCTTGTGCCTGTAGGTGCTCATTACCTAACAGTAATATAGTGAGTAGTATTAATATTTTTGTAGCCGTTAATTTCATGGTGATGTGTTTAGTCTTTTAGTAATCGAATCGCACCTTAATCCTATCTTACCGAATAACTGTAGTATTCCCTTTAAACTGTTGCTGGGTGCCATCTTGAAAGGTGACTTCTAAAATATAGAAGAAGGTTCCAGGATTGACCACTTTTCCTTGATAGGTCGCATCCCAGCCTTGATTGAGGTCATCTGTTTGGTACATTTTGGTACCCCAACGGTCAAAGATGGTAAAGGAACCAGAAGCAATACCACTTCCTAGAACTTCTAAAACATCATTACGTCCATCTCCATTAGGAGTAAAGGCATTGGGTACAAATACATCACCACTTGCTAAGGTAAGGGTAATAGAGTCTGTAACAGCACAACCATGATCATCTGTTACAGTAACGCTATAAGTTGTTGTTTCTTCAATCAAAGCAACAGGACTAGAACAATCAATACAACTTAATCCTGTTGATGGAAACCAATCATAACTAAGATTAGAAGTAGGATCGGTAGATTGTCCAATTACTGGTAAGGTAACAGAAGTATTTGATTTGACTATTTGATCTTGAGCATCAATGTAAGCTTCTACCCCTTCTTTGGTGATTCTAGGCAAATACGTAGATGCACAAGTTGTATTAGCAAGAGATAATTCCACAATATGCTCTCCTGGACTATTCCAATTGACGATTAATTGGTCTCCTTGTTGATAGGCAATTCCAATAGACTCATCGACGTGCCAGGATAACTCAACAGAATCAGGCAATGCCTCACCATCATAAACAATGGTATCTGTGTCTGTATAGCAATTGCTGCCTAAAGAAGCAATGCTAATATTAGGTATATTTCTTACTTCGACAGTAAATACTTCACTAGCTTCACAAACACCCGAAAAATCTTCATAATGATGAGTAATGAGGTGGGTGCCTACTCCTGCTTCGGCAGGGCTAAAGATACCAGTAAAAGATACACCAGGACCTGTAATCTTGCTTTGACCTGTATCTTCTGTAGGTATTAACCTTGTTGGCAAATCTGTTAAACAGTAGTGCGTTTGAATATTGTCAATTCCAAGATTAGGAATGGTTTCGACTCGTAGATAATCCGTTACTGTAATAATGCACTGAGAAACAGGATCTGTATAAAAATAGTCGATCTGGTGGAGGCCTTCACCCAGAAAAGCTGGGTTGAATTCATTACTATAGATAGATTCGTTAATAACCACAGAAGCGTTATCATCCACATTTCCTGTAATTTTAAAAGGAGCTGCATTAACACAAACAAAAGAACCTTGTACATAAGTTGGATAGGGATTTAGTTCTGGTTGTACACTTACTTCTTCTAGGGTAATGGTAAAGAAATAGTTAGGACAACCAGGTACTTCATAGCGGATATCAAAATCCCCTGTTCCATTTACGGGATTAAAAATACTATCCTGTACCATGCCTGTACCCCGAAAGACACCTCCTTCCTTATTGCCAACTAATACCAAAGGCAATTGCTGACGACAAAATTCAAAGGGAAAAGTTTCATCATATCGAATGATCGGCGCACTTTCTAAGTACACTTCAATAGCAGTATCATTACACTGGGCATAGCTCCAGGAGATAGGTAGTAGACTAAAGAATAATATGGTCAGTAATATTCGTTTCATCAACACAGGTTTTATAGATAAAGTAGCAAATTCAATTATTCATTATATCATCGCTAAATAAGAACCTAGCGCAATTGTCGTTCCTGAATTGCTAATTACAGATTATTTTATGATTTTTTTTATGTTTTAGTATGGGATTATTGCTAAAATGGGCATCTATTTTATCAATAATCTCATAAGTAGTAAGTTATGAAGCGAAAATAAGCCTAAACATAGTTAAAGATGTTTTAGCTGACTTTGCTTTTAAGTCATCACTACTAATGTAAGCCTTCCATTAATGGTCTAGCTATAGTCTTTGTTGGTACGATAAATAGTAAGAGTCAAGGCAGGCAAAATACGAATATAGTTAGAGAGCAATGCTCCTTTAATTGGGGATAAGGGAGTTTAAAAATGCAAAGTTAATATATATAGAATAGAAACAAAATAAGAAAGTCAATAAAGAATAAAATAAGGGTTGTGTGGGTTATGTAGGGTTTGGTATTTCAATTACTCATAAATTCTAAACTCCTTTTAGTTAAATTTATTGTATGTAATGAGTGGATAAATTTTGGAGGCTAGAGAAATACAGTTGTTTACTATAAAGAACACTTTTTTTTAAAAAAAACATTAAAAGAGGTAACAATTTAATGTCCTATACAGATTAAGCAGTAAAGATTCAAAATTCCATACTTGTCATTGAGTCTTGACTTTCAATGATACCCATAAAATACAAAACACTCATGAAAAGTAAAACACATAAAAATCAACCACAAGTCAGTACTCCCAGTAACTCTAGTAATGGTCAAAATCGGGGAAGTAATTCCAGTCATTCTTATCATGGCAATTATGCTAAGGTAGAATCGGAGACCACGATTAATGAATATGGTGTATTAGTCGAAAGGGCGGTTTGCTACTTTAACCGCCTTTTTGATAAAAAGAACCTTAATAACTATGGCTATTCGGCTAGAGATTTTGCTTATTTATTTCGAGATTTAGCACAAAACCCTGATGCCCTTTTACCCCACGAAGACGCTACCATTACAAAACTAAAACAATTAGCGGACTTTATGGTGGATCGCCCATTAGATGAACAAGTTGGTAATAGTAACTCAATTATTCCCCCAGGTTATACTTATTGGGGGCAATTTTTGGATCATGATATATCTGCTGGAACCGACCGGTCTCACGGTTTCACCCTAGCACAAGAACGTTTTGATCCTGTTGCTCCCGATCAAGTAGTCCAAGACATCGAAAATATGCGTTCTGCTTTTTTCGATTTAGATAGTATTTATGGAGATAAGGAAGGCCCATTTTGTAGTATGCATCAATTGTATGACCCAGTAGATATTGTCAAATTTAAGATTGGCAAGAATGATGAAAATATAAATATTCCTGGTGAGGTGCCTAATCCTGCTTTGGGGAAAATGCGAGATTTACCCAGAAATAATGATGGGCTTCGACCTGATGATTTTCCTACAGTTGCCATTATTGGTGATGATCGAAATGATGAAAATACGATTATTGGGCAATTTCACCTAGCCATGTTGAAGTTTCACAATAAGGTGGTGGATGCTATTCGGGAAGAGGAGCCAGATTTGACGGCAAGAGAGCTATTTTTTAAGGCTCGTAATGAGGTGAAAAATCACTATCAATGGTTGATTATCAATGATTTCCTGAAGCGGATGTTGAATGAGCAGGTATATGATTGGATCTTGGATGAATTAAAAGATCCTAATAGCGCAACTATTTTTGATGACTTTGGGAATGGTCAGCCATTTATGCCATTAGAGTTTTCTACAGCTGCCTATAGATTTGGACATTCTATGGTACGGAATAACTACGATTTTAATCTCAACTTTGGTAGTGGCCGTTTGACTGATTCTAATGATAATGGAGTGGTCTTAGACGAAGCCAATTTCAGTTTGCTTTTTGCTTTTACGGGTAAAGGTGGGCAACGATTAGCCAATGCGAATCCTCCTCAACCAACAATTAGAACGACCTTGCCTTTTAATTGGATTATTGAATGGGAACGCTTTTTTGATACTGATCAAAGTCGTTTTTCACCAGATCAATTTGCTAGAAAAATTGATACCCTTTTGGCGGTGCCATTAAGCAATTTAGAGAATGATGTTTTTGACTTAAGAAGTATGAAAGAGCAGGAAGATATTAATGCTGCAGGTATTGGAGCTATACAGTTTAATAAGGTCATGAAGCATTTGGCGATGCGTAATTTATTGCGAGGTTATTTGTTGAGTATTCCTACTAGCCAAGCGATTGTTAAGGAGCTACAAGATGTCTGTGGATTAGCAATAGACCACCTTACGGAAGCAGAATTATTGCAAAATATAGGAGCTGATTTTGCCGATTTTATGCGAGAGAGTGGTTTCTTAGAGCGAACACCGCTTTGGTTTTATATTCTGAAAGAAGCGGAGGTCAAAGAAAATGGGAATCGCTTAGGAAAATTGGGTAGTTATATTGTGGGCAGAACCTTTGCTGGTTTATTGAAAAAAGAAACTAGAGATAATTATTACGAAAAATATATAGATGTACAAAAATATGACCCCGATACTTGTGCCTACCTACACAATCACTGGACTCCTCAACAAGGTATTGTTTATAAGAAGACAGGTGCTTTTGCTGGTATTATGGATTTATTACGTTTTGCAGAAGTAGCCTTACCCAAGACGCAATTCAATAACATTATTGCCCAAAATACCAACAGTCAGTATTAGTATTTGTGAGGAACAAGTGAAAAATAAAAATGTAGTTTTTCACAGTTCCTAAAAATTTAGGATTCAGCGTTTTAATCTATTGGTTTATATGTAATGTTTTAATTCGTAGTGCAAACAATACCAAATCTAACATTACATAGTTATTTTGATTTTGTATTAAGGATCAAGTATGAAAGTATTGCTATAATACTGGAGCTTGGTTCTTAATACTTCTTAGTACCGATAGACTATTACATAATATTCATGGTTTGCTCTTTCATTTTCTCCAATTCATCCTTCATTTTAATGACAAATTCTTGGATTTGAGCATCATTAGCTTTGGCTCCTATCGTATTGATTTCTCTTCCAATTTCCTGACAAATAAATCCTAGTGTTTTACCTTTAACCTGTTTGGCTTCAGTAGCCAATTCTGATTCAAAATATTGACAGTGATTTTTGAGCCGTACAATTTCCTCGTTAATATCCAATCTTTCTAAATAGTAGATTAATTCTTGTTCGAGTCGATTGCGGTCAATTTTTTCATTGCGTAGATTTTCTTCAATTTTTGCTTCCAGTTTTTGCTTCATTCTAATCCCTCTTTCTGGTGCCAATTGCTCTACGACTGCTAGATGTTGTCTAATATGATCGATTCTTTCTCTTAAATCATTCTCTAAACTCTGTCCTTCTTGTAAACGGAAGTGATTAAGTTGCTCAATTGCTGATTCAATAACCGATCTAAGGACATTATAAGCTTCCTTATCGACCTCTGTATCATCAGATTGAATAGTAGTATCTGGCAAACGCAAAATCACAGATAATAAGTCTTCTTGGGAGTGATTGAGCAGGTCGGTGAGTTCTAGCAAGTCTTTGTAATAGCTTTTGATGGCTACTTTATTCAAACGATGGCGCACATTGCCTTCTGCACTTTCTACAGCTACGGTAATATCTACCTTGCCCCGACTTAATTTATTTTTCAACCATTGTCGCAATTCAACCTCTTTGGCTTTGAAAACGAGTGGTAAACGTAATACTATATCCAGATATCGGCTGTTTAGTGCTTTAATCTCAATAGTAAAAACTTTATTTTCATGTACGACAGTGGCTTTACCAAAGCCGGTCATTGATAATAGCATATTATTTTTTTTGTGTAAAGTGATGAACCAAAAGTAAATATTGGTCATATGCCTTATTTTTAATCCACCACAAAGTGTATTTTTTGTGTGCTATTTACGGCTAACCAGAAATACGCCTGCAAAGATTAGGATGGCTGCCCCCAATTTGATCAGGCTCAAATGGTCTTTTCCTAAGAGCATCGCAATTGTTGTTGCAATTACTGGTTGAGTGTAAATATAAGCACTCACTACCGAAGCGTTCACTTTTTCTAATGCATAAATATTAAACAGATAAGTCATAAAGGTTGTTGCAATGATGACATAAATTACTGCCATCCATATTTGTTGAGGGAAAGTATGCCACTCAATCATTGCAAATTCGTGCCATCCAAAGGGGATCACATACAGAAATCCGAATAGGAATACCCACTTAATGACTGTAAAAGGATGATAATTGTTCATTAATGGTTTGACAAGTACCAAATAAAGTCCATAAGAACTTGCATTGATAAAAATAAACAAGTCTCCTAACATGCTGCTATTGGTGTTGTTGTCACTATTACTGATCCATATAATCATACCTGCACCGAGGGTTCCTAGCAATATTCCCAATAATTTAATAGAGGTAATGCGTTCTCGAATCATAATGGATGCCATAATCAACACCATAATGGGTGAGGTAATCATGATTAAGGAAGCATTAATCGGTGAGGTGAGTGATAGCCCTTTGAAAAACATCATTTGGTTGATGGCTACACCAAATAAACCGCATAGAGCTAGTTTTATCCAATCTTCTCGGGCAACTTTTTTATTGAGGTGATCATTTTTGGTGAGGGTAGTGAGTAGCCAATGAAACAACCAGAACAATAGTAAACCTGTACTTGCCCGAATGAAGATAAATCCAAAAGGTTTGATATAAGTGGGCATGACTTCTTTAGCAATCACATAATTGGCACCATAAATGAGATTAACTAAGATTAAGGCAACATGAGCTTTTATTGTATCTCGCATAGGCAGGCAAAGGTAAGGAATCCTATTTTTTAAAATAATTACTTCGTATTTTATTTTTTGATTAGTTTTGCGGCCTAGCAATTACACCTTAATAAAGTGATTTTTTACTTGAAAAAAGGGGGTTTAAAAATGACAAAATCGAAAGATATGTTAAATATTGCGCTTACGCATACTATCCTTATGGTCAAGCCAGTTAGCTTTGATTTGAATGAGGAGACTTTGGTTTCTAATGCTTTTATGCAACGTAGCCGTACAGAGGATCGGGTGATTATTCGAC
>JAHDFT010000098.1 GCA_020628015.1 Bacteroidota bacterium | reverse complement strand
TTCCTCATTTTGATTAGGGAACTTATTTTTCACTCGTTACTAAGCCGCATGAATCGTCCCACTTTTTTTAAGTACTTGTTCTTGGAGTTTCATTTGATTGGATGGATTCAATAAATTTTTATCAAGCAATAAGGTATGTATAGGATTCTGCTCAATAATAAATTGAAGGGTATCCATTTGATTATCCTCAATTAAATTTCCTCGTAAATCAAGTACTTTTAACCTTTGTAGTACTTTAAGTGGTGCCAAATCCTTTATTTGATTTTCTTTCAAGTCCAAATTTTCTACATTCCTAAATAAACGAATGACATTCAAACTTTTAAGGTGATTATTTGCTAGATTCAAACAACTGACTTGTGGGGTATCTGTACGGCTTAATCTAGTATGATTAAAATGAAGTGATTGCACATCATCCGCATCTTTTAATTGATAATAACCATTTAGATCAGGCCACCACTGATCAACTAATTCTTTCCAAAGCATTTCCTGTAAGAACTGATCGGTTAAGCCTCGATTTTTAAAATCAAAGCCTTGTTCCAAATCAACTCGCTCTAGTAAATTGAGTGCTAGAAAATACTGCCAGATGGATTGATGAGCAAAGCCAAATTTGTCTCCATATCTATACAAAAAGGTTTTGCTTCTAAGGTCTAAGCTAGATAATGTAATATTATTATCTGCTGCATACCCTTCAATAGTGGCTAAATCAATAAAACTTCCCCCTCGCTTGGCTTGGTTGAGGTAAATATCATAAGCAATACTTTTAGAAAATTTCTGTACTTGTTTGATTTCTTCCTTAGAAATATTTTCTCGCAGCAACCAATTCTGCTCAATATTCTGAAAAATCTCAAACTCATAGTCATAATGCCGTCGATCCAGATAATCAATATTAGACAATATAAATGGTCGATACTTGATGTCTTGAAAATGGGCGATACGTTTACTCAATAGCTGATATTCCCTATAAGGAAAGCGTTTTCGCAAGTACTTTTCCACAGTTAATTGATCAAAGAAAGTAATAAAGTACCGTTCAAAGGTATATTTCTTACTACCTGTTGTACCAGATAGATTAGGAATATCAGTTAAGGAAGGTTCAGCCTCTGTAGACACAAAAAATTGGCTACGTCCAGAAACAATGATCAAATAAAAATCTTTGCAAATACTTACCAATTCATTGAGTCGTTTTTGCCAATCTAAACGTGCCACTTCATCTTCATCAAAACCATCTAAAAGCAAAATGGCATTTGTAGGGTCTTTGATATTCTTAATCTTATTAAATGTAGATTGATCACTTAAGGAGAGTAAATGCATATCGTATTTTCCCTCAAAAAAGTGAATGGCTTTGCGTTCCTGATAAGCAAGGAATAAATTCACCAAATTGGTGGTTTTGCCCATACCCAAGCCACCAAGAATAAAGTAAAACTTGTTTTGTCCTCGATTTCGAATCTTCTTTAAGAAAAATTGAATAAAACTTCCAATGGTTTTACTATTGGCTCCAGGCTTCGCATTTTTTCGTTGTAATTGGGAGGGAATATACCACAGTAAATCCTTTTCAATATCAACACCTTCAAAATTGATGAATTTTAGGGCTTGTTTATAGTAATAGTTGCGAAAAATCCATTTTAGCCAGAGTGATGGAAAAGAAGGTCTTGCTGATTGTAAAACAGTAGTTTGTTCTTGTATTTCCGTAATATCAACAATAGCTGTCTCCTCCGCTTCCTGTTTGGCTGGAGTTTGTAGAATCAATTTATGCTTCTCCGTTTTTTGGTTGACATAATCTTCAAAAGAATCATAACCAAAATAAATGGCAAACTGATTTTTACTACTCAAATTTCCACCACTTTCTCCATTAAAAATACGGATAAAAGTTGTAGGAACAATGGTTTTCCATTGCTCTGTAGCGTAACGCCCTTTAATATAAGGTACGCCACAAGCTTCTGCTTTTGTGGTGTCCTTCTCAAAAGCGGTTAAAAGATAAGCTTCTTGATCTTGCAAAAAAAGCTTAATAACATTGTGTGTCCAGTCTTTCGGGTGCATAGGTGTAGCATATTTGTGTTGTAGCTCTTTCGCTATCTCCGCCCAAAAGTATTTTTCTAATTCTTTCTTCATTAGGCTAGGATAAGGTAATTAATAAATGTTTAATAAGTTTTGTTATTAGTCTATCTGACTTATTATCAATTAGTTACTTCTTTTACACTTTATGACTTAATCATTACAAAACCTAAACAACAAAAGACTAGACCCATAACAATAATTTATACAAAAAAGAGTGTACAGTCAAAACCATACACTCTTTTTGTTAATAGTTTAAAAATCAACTATTTAGTTACTAGTTAACTTCTTACATTTTGCGAATTTGTTCTAGTAACATTTTTTTTTGACCTACTAGAATCTACATAGCCATTGGTACCTCCATCAACAAAACCTTAGCATCACTATCTGCCTGAATTTGTACACAATCTACATCCCAAATACCAAAACCATCTCGACTTTGTAGGGCTTGCTCCTCGATACTAATATTTCCATCTAAGACAAAAGCATACAAGCCATTTCCTTCAGCTTTTATACTATAGGCTTCACTATGCCCTTTTTCTAAATTCCCTAGATGAAACCAAGCATTTTGATGAATCCAAACCCCATCATCATCAGGATTAGGAGACAAGATTTGATAGAACTGATTTTTGAGATTTTGTGTTTGGAGGGTAATTTGGTCATAACGTGGAGTGACATTCTTTTTGTTTGGAAAAACCCAAATTTGTAGAAACTTCACCAATTTATCTTTGTGCTTATTGTATTCACTATGAAAAATACCTGTACCAGCACTCATCACCTGAACATCTCCTGCTTCAATTACTGCTGTGTTCCCCATACTGTCCTTATGTTCTAAGGCCCCTTCTAAAGGAATAGAAATGATCTCCATATTATCATGTGGATGCGTTCCAAATCCTTTACCTGCTGCTACTGTATCGTCATTCAATACTCGAAGCACGCCAAAATGCATTCGATCAGGATTATAATAATTGGCAAAACTGAACGAATGATAACTATCCAACCAACCATGATTGGCATTTCCTCTTGTGCCTGCTTTGTGCAATACCGATTTCATTGTTTTTACTTCTTTATTTGGTAAATGATTGAATCCAACCTGCTCCATCATTTTGTCATAGGTTGAATTTTTAACTCTAATATTGTTCGCTTTGACTACTGAGCTACCAGCGATTAACCCTGCTGTACCTAGCAAAGATTTTTTGAGAAACTTTTTTCTATCCATTGGTTTAAAATTTAAAAACAACAATCAATGTTTAAACAACGACTTTCTGATTTGGTTCAGACAAAAATTAAACCAAAGGGGTTTGCATCAAAAAACTAGATTTGTCGGCCACTAGATTTTCACTTAAAGAAATCTAGTACAATCACCTAGATTTCCCTTAAAATTCTTTAATTTTGCCCTCTAAAATCACATCTTCATTTAATCATAAAACAAAACCATATGGAAGCTTATATCTATGATGCAATCAGAACCGTAAGAGGCAAAGGAAATAGGAAAGGTGCTTTGATCGGTGTCACTCCTACTGCTTTAGCGACACAGGTATTGGTGGCTTTGCGAGAAAAGCATGCCTTGGACACTTCACAAGTAGAAGATGTGATATTGGGTTGTGTAGGACAGGTCATGGATCAAGGGGCAAATATTGCCAAAAGTGCTGCTCAAAGTTCTAACTATGGGGATCATCTTTGTGGGGTTAGCCTTAATCGTTTTTGTGGATCAGGATTAGAAGCTATTAACCAAGCTGCGGCTTATGTCAAATCAGGGTTTAGACAATTGATCGTGGCTGGTGGTGTAGAGAGTATGTCTAGGGTAAAAATGGGAGCTGATGGAGGTGGTATGTTTATGGATCCTGCTTTGGCGATTCCAGATCACATCGTTCCACAGGGTATTTCTGCTGATTTGATTGCGACTAAACATGGTTATTCCAGAGATGAGGTGGATGCTTTTGCCCTTGTTTCTCAACAAAGAGCAGCGAAAGCAGATGCGGAAGGCTGGTTTACATCTCGTATTCCTGTCAAAGATATCAACGGAATTCCGATTTTGAGTACAGACGAAAACATCCGTCGTTCTACTACCTTAGCAGGTTTAGCTTCCCTTAATCCATCTTTTGCCATGATGGGCGCAATGGCTGGATTCGATACGGTAGCGATAGACCGTTATCCCGAAGTGGAAGAGTTGGACCATGTGCATCATGCAGGTAATTCTTCAGCAATTGTAGATGGTGCAGCGATTACCCTTGTAGGTAATGAAGCAGTTGGTAAGGCTTTGGGCTTAAAGCCTCGATTCAAAATACGAGCAGCAGCGATTCATGGTACAGATCCGACGATTATGTTGATTGGTCCTGCTCCTGCTTCTAAAAAGGCATTGAAACAAGCTGGAATGGAGGTTGGTGATATTGACCTTTTTGAGGTGAATGAGGCTTTTGCTGCGGTACCTATGTTGTTTATGGATGAAATGAAGGTAGGACATGATAAGATCAATGTTAACGGTGGGGCGATTGCTATGGGACATCCACTAGGGGCAACTGGCTGCATGTTAACGGGTACTTTAATGGATGAATTAGAGCGTAGAGATCTCAATACGGGCTTGGTAACGCTTTGTATTGGTGGTGGAATGGGTATTGCAACGATTATTGAAAGAGTGTAAATCGAAAATCTAAATGACACAAACAACGCTAGGTCTTGATATTGGTGGTACGGGTATTAAGGGGGCTTTGGTAGACCTTAGTACAGGTACTTTTGTTAGTGAACGTCACCGAATTACGACCCCTCAACCTGCTACACCACAGGCCATTGCAGAAACGATTCAAAAAATTGTGGCGCATTTTAATTATAAAGGAAAAATTGGCTGTGGCTTTCCTTCTGCCCTAATTAATGGTGTGGCACAAACTGCTAATAATATTCATCCTAGTTGGATTGGGCAAAATGTAGCACAATTGTTTAGTGATTTTTTGGGTATGCCTACTAGTTTGATTAATGATGCGGATGCGGCTGGTTTGGCGGAGGCGCATTATGGGGCGGCTAAGGGGGTAAAAGGTACTGTTCTTTTATTAACCATTGGTACAGGTATGGGTAGTGCCATTATTAATGATGGTCGATTGGTCAGGAATGTGGAGCTGGGAAGTGTTTATATGTCTGGTCAAGTCCAAATCGCTGAAAAGTATATTTCTAATAAAGTCAGAAAGGAGGAAGAACTGGATTGGGAGGCATTTGGACAACGATTAGATCAATATATTTGTTACATTAATACTTTATTATATCCAGAAAGGATTGTGCTAGGTGGTGGAGTAAGTAAAAAGATCAATCATTATATAGATTTTCTTTCTTTAAAAGATAAAATTGTGCCTGCAACATTAAAAAATCACGCAGGCATTATTGGTGCTGCTTTGAGTGCGGTTCAATAGCTTTAGTGAGTTGAGTTGGTAATAAAAAATGATGGGGAAGTATCAAGCAATAAGATAATAAATATTGCTTGATACTTCCCCACTCTGTTTCCGTACTTAATTGATGATTCCTAAGCAGGAATTCGCCGATTAGGATGCCGATCTTTTTTCCTTCTTTTGTTCAAACTTGTGGTGATGACCGTTCTTTGTTCTGTCATCCCTATATATTGTCCTGTTGCATCCTTAATTGAATCAGAATCATCAATTCTAAATGCGCCTTTTTCAATAAATTGTAATACTTCTGTAGGGATATTTGCCCCTATTAAAGCTGCTGCAAAAGCTTTAGAATCTCGCTCTGTGACAATTTGTTTTCTCATCTGCGTATAACTTCCAGTCCAATGGACGCTGTTATTCATAGCTGTCCCAATGGTAATGGTTTCTCCTCCAAAATGGGTAATTTGAACTTCCTGCCTGCCACAATCTAATATGGTACCTTTCGGTTTCCATTGATTACTAATTGCAATACTCAATAAATGAATCCACATCTCTTTGCTTAGGATGATGTATTGATTCGTCTCTAAATTGGATAAATGATAGCCCATATAATTGCTTTATTTGTGAGGAAATGATGTAAGGGGGTTATACATACAAATTGCAGCCTCCTTACTTAATTGTGAGGAATAAAATTGTAGGAGCGATAGGAGATAATTGTCCTTCAAATTGGTTGGTACTGTATAATAAATGATAAATGACTGTATTTTAGTGAGTACACATTTGCGATTAAATTGTATAAATTAGGTTAGAGCGTACAGTAGTAAATATCTGTTGATGACTGGGAAAGCTTTGTAAAATAGCCGAGAATTGAAAGTTTCACTTACATTAATTAGTAGAGTGAATTAATTTTAAATATAGTTTGTGGATTATTTATGTCAAATTTTGTACCAGAATTATTTAGTGATGAATTACATTTCTATATAATTTTTCCATTTATATTACCCAAAATCTACTGCTTCATCATATCGAATCAAATAGGTTTTAATCTGTACGCCATTAATTAACTCCTTTGCCTCTTTAATTTGCTCAATATTGATTTCTTTACTGATGAAAACGATATAAACGCCCTCCTCAATGCCTCTTCTTTGACAATAATAAGCCAACTGCTTTTTACCCTGTTTAAACTGCTTAGGACTATAATACTTCTTACTCTCAATCAAATATTCTATCCCCTTGACATTGATGATTAAATCAGAATTGCCTAAAGCCACAAAAGCCTCTCGGTAACTCTTTCCTTCTATTTCTTGGATAAAAATACTGATAAAAGTCTCGAAACTATAGAGCATCGCTGCTTCCTTAATCGACTTAAATGCTCCCTTCTCATCCTTTTCTCTATAAGGTCGGAAACTTCGCAATTGGATATGTTGTTTGTATTTGGTGATTAATTTATCAAAATCAATACGATTATGCTCATCCAAATAGGCAGTAGCAATCATTGTTTGAGAAATACGTCCTCCTTCACCATTGGTATAAGGATAAAAAGTATTGAATAACTTTTTCTGATACAATGGCACCCAAAATTGGACAAAATCATTATCATCCCAAGTAACTAAACCATTGGTATGTAGTTCTTTGATGGCTGGTCGGTCAATCTGGAAGGGAATTTTATTGGGTGTAAATAATAATTGCTCCACAAAAGCACGATATTTTTTAGCTTTATTGACAATATTCGCCACATTTTTATCAATGCTTTTATTGATATACCAATTTTCTACTACTAGATAATCCTTATACTCAATACAAGCTTTATCAGCATAATCCTCCACCAATTTACGAGCAAATCCATTGACTAAACCAGGCTGATTGGCCGTAATTTCAATGATTTTATCTTTTACTTGGTCTTCAAAAAACTGCCCTGTCTCTGTCTCATGTTGTGCCAATAATTCATAAGTTTCTTCATTGGTAAAAAAGGGGATGGGTAAATTATCTGCAATATTGAAAGGACTAGCGTTATCTTGTATAATACCTACAATATTGGATACACCTACCAAAATCACACTTTTCAAGGCATGTTCTACTCGATTGTGATAGGCATTGCGAATGGCGTGTAAAAAATCTCCAAAATAGTCTTTATTAATTCCCTCTACTTCATCTATAATTAATACTAGTTTTTGATCTTGAATTTGTTCTATTGTTTCAAAAACGTTGGTAATAGTAGAATTAGACGAATCTAATCCCCAATGTGCTTTCATCATCCGAGCTAACCTAGTCAAAAAATCTGCTAGAGGGGCTATCCTAAAACTTTCAAAATTAACTCGCAATACTTTATAGCCTAATTTTTCTAATGCCTTTGTCAATAATATAAAGTAAGTACTCTTCCCTGTTTGACGAGGTGCCCAAATGGTAAAATACTTTTCCTTTTCTACCAATTGAATGCCCTTTGCGACCAACTCTGGACGCATTAGGGTATAATGTCGATCAGGAATATTTTGTCCACTTGTGTTAAACTCTCGCATAGTATTTATTTGATGGAAATTAAGAAACAAAATTTTTGAAACATCAAATTTTATCAAGGATTGGTTCCCCTTAACGTGCTTATATCCTCCCTAATTTCTTAGTGTCTTCTTTTTTGAAACATTAAGGAATTAAGGGAAGATTTAAGGAAATTAAGGTTTACTCCCCTTAATGCAATTAATTCTTCCTTAATTCTTTAATGTTTAAGTCTTTCTCAAAAAAACCAATCAATCCGCCAAAATTCGAGTCTTTTTTAGTCCAATACGCAATAAAATAAAGCCTACAATCACAAAAGCCAAAGCCATCAAGCCCTTATTCCATTCCTTAAACAATAAATAACCCGATGCAAACAAAATCCCATAAGTCATCATAATCGCACTCAACCAGCAAAGGAATAAATAAGCCAAATTGGATTTTTTATCTGCTAAATTAGTTAACTGTCGCACAACACCCCATCGCCCATCTGGTTGGACTTTACAATAAAAGGCTTTGAGCTTTTCCATATTAGTAGCTGGCGTAAAATAGGTTACGGCTAACCAAGTAATCGTAGTTAAGCCAACGGTAATAAAGAAGCTATTGGGAAACTCAATACCCATTAATTTACAAGCAGCAAAGACAATAAAAGGCGTAACCGTTGCCGCAATTTCACTCCAAGCATTAATCCGCCACCAATACCAGCGTAGAATCAAGACCAAACCCAATCCAGCACCACATTCGATAATAAAACCCCAGACACCAGAAATGCTAGTAATAAAGGAGGAGACAATCAGACCAATTACCATCAATAACAAGGTCATTCCCCTAGCCACTTTGACCAATTTTTCCTGTGTCGCTGTTGGATCAATAAAACGATGGTATAAATCATTGACCAAATAACTCGCCCCCCAATTCAACTGCGTCGAAATCGTACTCATATAAGCCGCAAAAAAAGCCGCCAACAATAAGCCCTTCAAGCCTGTCATATTTAGATAATCTTTCATCGCAAACACAAAACCTTTTCTGGAATCCTTCACATAAGCCAATGACTTTTCCAACTTCACATCCTTACTAGCAGAATTGCGTAATTGAGCATTAAAAGCCATAATTCTAGACAAATTGGCTTTTACCTTATCATTGTCCTCCGCCATTTTCTGAAGGGCAGCATCATCCATTGTAAAAATGGCATCTTTTTGTCCCAAATCAGCTTTGAGTCCTTGATATTGACTGTATAAAGCAGGTTCTACAGCAAAATTCTTTTGATTTTGTAAGCCATACAATGAAATACTCGCCAAAGCGACCAAAATCCAAGGCCAAGGACGAATACAATAATGAGCAATTTGGAAGAAAAGGGTCGCATAAACCGCATTTTTCTCATCCTTCGCACTCATCATTCGCTGCGCCACATATCCTCCCCCACCTGGCTCTGCACCAGGATACCAACTCGCCCACCACATAACCGTAGAATACGCCAAAAATGCCCCAATTCCCAATGCCAAAGTCGTTCCTAACCCTTGTTCATCTGCTGATGCGGCTACTTTAGGGAAGAAATCTAGTGTTCCAGTAGGTAAACTCGCTTTCAATCCATCAATTCCGCCCACATCATTGCTATTAATCACCAAAATAGCCAATATAATACAACCTACCATCGCCAAACAAAACTGAATCATATCGGTAATCGCAACTCCTAGTAAACCTGAAGCAGAGGCATAAAGGGAAACAAAAACCATCGTTATAGCGGTATACATCAAGGCTTGACTACTACTCAGCCCAAAAAAGACTTCTAGTAGCGTCATCAAAGCCAAGTTCACCCAGCCAATAATCAATACATTTAAGAACAAACCCAAATAAACTGCCTTAAATCCCCTTAAAAAAGAGGCAGCTTTTCCATCATAACGCAACTCAATTAGCTCTACTTCTGTTAATACCTCGGCACGTCGCCATAAATTGGCAAAAAAGAAGGTGGTCAACATACCGCCTGCCAGAAAACACCACCAAAACCAGTTGCCTGAAATACCATTCGCATAGGTCAATTCTGTAACAGCAAGCGGTGTATCTGCGGCAAAAGTAGTCGCTACCATAGAAATACCAGCGATATACCAGGGAAAAGAACGCCCTCCCAAAAAGAAGGAGGTTAAGCTTTTTCCAGCTTTTTGGGTGAAAGAAAGACCAACAGCGATAATGATTGCAAGTATACCTAAAAATACAATCATATCAATCATCTGAAATTCGGGCATGTTTTTGGTTTTTTATATTGATTAAAGGGAAATGTAATACATGATAAATAATTTCACTTAATAATTTGTTTACAATAATTTATTTATCAAAAATTTGGATTTACCAAAATTCTATACTAATTTTTCTTTACGGTTGATATTAACTGCTAAATACGTCAATATCACTCTACGAACAAGAAAGATAAGAAATAGTCAATAATTTTCAATACGCTCAATCCACTATATTAAAAAAATGAGTCGAACAATCAAAAGAATTGGTTTATTAACCTCCGGAGGAGATGCTCCTGGTATGAATGCCTGTATTCGAGCAGTCGTTAGAACCGCTTTATACAATGGTTTATTGGTAAGCGGTATTTACAGAGGTTATCAAGGTATGATCGAAGGCGATATTTCAGATATGAACTCTCGCTCTGTTAGTAATATCATCCAAAGAGGAGGCACCATACTAAAATCTGCCCGAAGCAAAGAGTTTATGACCGAAGAAGGCATGAAAAGTGCCTATCACAACCTCAAAGCAGAACGCATAGACGGTTTAATTGTCATAGGTGGAGATGGTACCTTTAGAGGTGCAGACGAGTTTTCTAATAAATATGATATTCCTGTTATTGGTATTCCTGGTACTATTGACAATGATATGTATGGCACTGATTTGACCATCGGTTATGATACCGCCATTAATACAGTTGTCGAATGTGTGGACAAAATCCGAGATACAGCTACTTCTCATAATCGCTTATTTTTTATAGAGGTAATGGGTAGAGATGCTGGCTTTATTGCCTTACATTCAGGTATTGCTGTTGGTGCAGAAGCCATTCTGATTCCTGAAAGTGAAACCGATAATGCTAAATTAATCGAGGAATTGGAGTTGGGTTGGCGACGTAAAAAAACCTCTAGTATTGTTATCGTTGCAGAAGGAGATCAAGCAGGTGGGGCTTTTGATATTGCCAACAAGGTAGAAACCAAACTCAAAGATCGCTATGATATTCGGGTTACAGTACTTGGTCACATCCAAAGAGGTGGTTGTCCTACTTGTAAAGATCGAGTTTTGGCAAGTCGGCTTGGAGTAGCTGCTGTAGAGGCACTACAAGGTGGAGATAGTAATATTATGATTGGGCTTAAACACAATAAAATCAACAAAGTTCCTTTAGAACAATGTGTCAAGCACAATAATACGATCAATCAGGATTTAATGCGAATTGCAAATATTTTGTCGTATTGATCTGATAAAATGCACTATATTATCTAGAATATAGATGACATAAAAAACCCATTAATTATGATAAAAAGTATCATCAGCATTAGTTCGGTCATCTTTTGTTTGACCCTATCTTATTTTACAACAAATAAAGACATTCAACAAACTTGGGGGAAAGATACGCCTGTTCGGGAAGTATTGAAAAACCTAGGGGTAAGCATTCCAGATCATGGTGTGCCAAACCCTACGGCTGAACAGATCCAGATGGGTAAGGATTTAATGCTAAATGGCATTACTAGTGGCGGACAATTATCTTCTAAAAAATTGGTGTCGAAGCATTTTGTCTGTACGCATTGTCATAATATGGTGCAAGAAGATCCTGATTTCAAAGTAGCTGATCCAGAAGCACGTTTGACCTATGCCATGAATAAAAATCTTCCTTTTTTGCAAGGAACAACAATGTATGGAGCGGTTAACCGAAAGAGCTGGTATAATGATGATTACATTAAAAAATATGGTAGCCTAGTGGAAGCGGCTAGTGGAGATTTACGAGAATCGATTCAATTGTGTGCGGTGGAATGTTCACAAGGACGTAAGTTGACCGATTGGGAATTAGATGCAGTTGTTGCCTATCTTTGGTCATTAGAATTGAAGCTAGGAGATTTGAATTTGACACAGGCAGATTACCAACGCTTGATTGCTGCTGGTGATGGAACAGATAAGGAGAAAAAAGCGACTGCCGATTGGTTGGAAAAACAATATTTTGTGGCTTCCCCTGCTACTTTTGGGAATAGCTGGGAAAGCCGAGAAAAATGCAAGGACCTTAAGGGTGATCCTAAGCGTGGAAAAGCCATTTACCACCTAAGCTGCCAACATTGTCATGCAGACGATGCCTTACTCACCAATTTCCCCCTCGATAATAGCAAAATGACCTTCAAACTACTGAAAAGACATGCTAAAAAGTGGGATAGTCATTATTCCATCTATTATATTAGTCGTACAGGTACTAAGCCGATGATGGGCTATAAACCTTATATGCCTCATTATACCATGGAACGCATGAGCGATCAACAATTGGCAGATTTACAAGCCTTTATTCAAGAGGAAACGAATTGATTCTTGATGCTTATGCAATCAAATCCATATTCGCCTGATCTCTCCAATGGATTCCAATATGTTCTAATACTTGAAGCAATTCATTGACCATTTCCTCAGTAATATCCAAATGCGTGACCATTCTTACATGATTCGGTCCAAGTTGAATTGCTTTGATATTGTGTTTGGCCAATTCTGCTAGGAAATCCTTAGCTTTACACTCCTCTATTAGCTCAAACATCAAAATATTGGTTTCTGCGGGATAGATTTCCTTGACAAAAGGAGCTTTTTGCAAGGCTGCTTCGATGACTTTGGCTCGTTTGTGATCCTCATCCAAGCGTTCAATATTATGATCCAATGCATAGATAGCCGCAGCAGCCAAATAACCCGCCTGCCGCATTCCACCACCCATTACCTTTCTAATTCTCCTAGCTCGGCGAATGAACTCCTTCGATCCAACCAACATAGAACCAACAGGCGTACCCAATCCTTTAGAAAAACAAAAGGAAATACTATCAAAACAGGCACCAACCGCTTTACTGTCTTGTTCCTTTGCTTGTAAGGCATTAAAGATTCTCGCTCCATCCATATGCAAGCGCAAATGACTGACTTGACAAACGTAGTGAATCTCCTTCAATTGTTCCATCGTAAAACAGCTTCCACCTGCTTTATTACAAGTATTTTCCAGCCAAACCATGCGAGTAACTGGCAACCAGTCATAATCTGGATTGATATTATTAATCACCTCCTCTTTGGTAATAATTCCTCTTGCTCCTTCAGTCAATTTCAAGGAAACACCTGAATGGAAAGCATGTCCCCCTACTTCGTAATTATTGATATGACTCAGTTTGTGAGCGATAATTTCCTCCAAAGGCTGTGTATGCACCTTAATCGCAATCTGATTCGCTAAAGTACCAGAAGCACAGAATAAACCTGCCTGCATACCAAATAACTCAGCGCAACGATCCTGCAATTCATTTACTGTAGGATCTTCCCCAAATACATCATCGCCTACCTGTGCATGAAGCATCGCATCCAACATGCCTGGACTTGGCTTAGTGACCGTATCACTTCTTAAATCTATCATGGATTTTTATTTATAAAAAGTATTATGATTTTGTGTTAAACACTATATCCCCAAACCTGCCATTACCTTTCCTATAAACTCTGGTAAAATAGAAGGACGTA
>JAHDFT010000097.1 GCA_020628015.1 Bacteroidota bacterium | reverse complement strand
ATAATGAACTTCACAGCGATCATAATAAGTCGCTATTTGATCGTTTGTAAACATAATATTTTTATTGTAATTACGTAGGGACAAGGCATGCCTTGTCCCTACCATGCCTTGTCCCTAGTTAGTCAATACAAAAGTAGTAAATAAAGGCTGATTATTTTTCCCTGTCATTTCTATCAAATACAAACCAGCAAACCAATTAACTGTAGTGATTTGCTGTCTATCTTCGGTCAGTTTCCCTTGATAAACTGCTTGCCCTGTGCTATTATAAATGGTAATAGTTGCGTCTGCTTCCCCTATAATATTAATCCACTCATTGTAGGTATAAATCGTAAGTACATTGGATTCTTTACGATTCAAAGCAATCACTTTAGAAGTACTAGACTGGCCATCATAATCCACTTGTCGAATTTGGTAGTAGCTTAAGCCATTTAGAGGGAATTTATCTAAAAACTGATAGGATTGCGCCCGGCTGCTATTTCCTGCCCCTGTTAAACGAGCAATCTCTACAAATTCACCTGCCTGATTTTGTCTTTCTACTACAAAATAATCATTATTGGTCTCTGTGCCTGTCTGCCAGCTCATTAAATTCCCTTCTGGTAACACTTCTCCTTCTACATTTAGCCATTCAATAGGCGTATAATTACAAGCAAACTCCGCAGGACTGATCAAAACCAAAGCTGGACAAGCTTCCTCTGTTGTGTTGATTTCAAAAGCATAGGTTCGTTTAGTTCCTAGTAAATAGTCTCTTGTAAAAGCCATTCCTTGGTTTACGGTTCCTGTATAATCACCCTTTATAACATAATTAATGGAGTTATCTAAGCTAGGTAAACCACCAGAAAGCATCACTCGAACTGTCACCACACCTGTTTTCACATCACAAAGCTCCTCTACTTGGGCTGTTATAGGTTCTAGGAGATAAATATCGGTCAAAAAAGCCCTTGCCACACATTCCTCCTCTGTTGTCCAATCTGCCAAACCGTCATTATCCGTATCTTCATTAAGCAAAGCCATGACTAAATAAGGTTCATAAGGGTTCAATGTTTCATCTATATTGGTAAATTGTCCATCTGAACTGGCTAATAAATAATTGCTTCCACCCATTGCAAAACTTTCTTCATCCATTAAGTAATAACTGAGGATGTGATTAGCCAAGTCATTATTTATAATACTAGCCTCAACTACTAAATCTGTCCCTTCACAAATATAAATCCCCCCTTCTGTATCAAACTCAATCGCTAATAAATCACAAGCACAAAGTTGCTCCTCCAAGCTTCCACTACTAGCAATAGGGCAATCAAAATCTAAATGATGAATATTGAAATCATAAGTATTATTAGTAGAAACGTTTAATCCTTCCATCACAAATAAACTACCGCCCATCACCAGCGTATCTATTAACTCATCATAAATCATCCCTTCAACTCGATAAAACTGATTGGCATCTCCTTCTATTAAGAAATTTACATTGACCAAACCTGACGCATTAGGCACACATTCAAGGTCTTGCAAGCTTAACCAAGGAATTGGCTCTTCAATAACAGCTACACCAACAGTTGGTTCCTCTGTTACATTGCCACATAAATCCTCCACTTCATAAGTATAGGTTAAGATGTGTTCTCCATAAATTTCTACATTTTCATTAATGTATAAGAAAAATTCCCTTTCTACATTATTGGAA
The DNA here is from genome assembly GCA_020628015.1 of Bacteroidota bacterium. Taxonomy (GTDB): domain Bacteria; phylum Bacteroidota; class Bacteroidia; order Chitinophagales; family UBA2359; genus JAHDFT01. The sequence continues at coordinate 12,014 of JAHDFT010000097.1, read as the reverse complement.
GCTGCTAAACAAGCTTCTCCTACAATATCTTCTGTATAGATTGGAATAGGTACATCTGAGTCTTCAAAGGTAAAATTCATCCCATCAATATTTTGACATAAAATATTTTCGGTAAAAGTCACCTTAACTGATTCAATAAAACAGTCTCCATAAATCAATTCAATAGTATCAATTTCAGGGATTTTTTGATCAAAAATAACTGCTGAAGAGCTACTAAAATCAATGGTATAGCCAAAAATGGACGTGGTAAATTGACTAACATTAATCAGATAGACTTCTCCTTCTTGGACAGGAATAGCGGCATTTTGATTGCCGTCATCTGCTCCTGCATGGCTCAACTCACTCTCCCCTGTAGGACCTGTAGCACCTGTTTGTCGAGAAAAACTACAACTGACCTCTAATTCTGGCATTTCAAGGAGGTCAGCACAATTATTATTGGTGACATTATAAACTGCCCAGTCATAATCGTCCACTTCCTGGCTAGGGGTAATCTCAAAGGTGAGTAGTCCACTTTGTTGAACGGTAAATGTATACCAAACACTATTGCGTTCTCCATCCTGCAAACAAGAAATATCCTTATTGATTTCGTTTGGCACTTCTCCTTCTCCAATAAAAGCGTTATCCTCCACATAAATCTCTTGACAAATGGCAATCGCTCCCTGACAATCCTGAGCATTCCGAGGGATTTCTGGACAACCCTCTGCCCCATAACATTGCCAAGCCATTTCCCAACCATTAAAATTGAATATTTCATTGGAACGGAAGTGAATCGTCACACAATCACTATTTATATCAATCAAAGTAGGCACCTCATTTGGATAAGCTCCTACAAGTGTGGCGTTGGTATCTGCTCCTGCATAAATAGAAAGGACATCAAAGGTATTTTCTATTTCTACTTGATTAAAATTCAAGCGGATACAACTAAGATCAGCTTTGTCTGGGCAAATGGTAAAGGTCAAATCCTCTTCATTACTGTAGCGATCTTCTGCTCCACCACTATCATATAATATCCCTTCGCAATCTGTTACGGTTAAATCACTCATATTATAAATCTCCTGTGCTACAACAGGGTTAGCTAATAAGCCTATAAACAACAAACAGGAGACGATAAACAATAATCGTTGACTAGAACAATTATTATTCATCATCTCCTGCTTTAAAAATCTTGTATATAGTGTGTGATGTACAGACTTGTAGGGGAAAAAACGTTTCATATTGGTTTAAATTGGGTATTGGCAATTACTACATTTCATCTAATCAAAAAGTAGCTTGTAATACAATGCCCAAAGATACGTATTTTCCTTAACTATCCGACATCCAAGGAATATTCCTATTGGATCAACACTTTTTGGCTCATCACCTCACCTGTTGCCGTTTGTAAACGAACAATATACATACCTGCTGGTAATTCGTTGTTTTCGTTCAAAGACAATTGATAAGGCATACCAGCTTCTAAAGTACCTCTGTGAAGGTCAATCACTTGATAACCAGCCAAACTAAATAAGCCTATACTTGCTTTGGTAGTGGTTGCACTAGCAAATTGAATCAAAGTAGACCCATCCAAAGAAGACTGCATGACATCCAAGCTTGTTGCTGCTACTTTACCTCTACCGCCACCACGAGTTTCAGGCACCCAGTACCAGCCTTGCGTTGTTGTACCATTACCATCTGTAACCGTTACAGAATACCAACCAGAAGGACAATTACTAAGGCTTTCAGTTCCTTGACCCGTACCATCCCAATTCGCAGGCCCTGCCCATTCATAGATATAAGGACTTCTTCCACCTTCTACAAATATATCAACGGTTCCATTCATACTACCAGCAGTTGTTGCACCAATCGTAAAGTCGTAAATATCCATAATAATACCTGGATCATCAGGATCATTCGTTACAATTAGTGGATTACCATTGATATCCTCTGTACAACCATTGGCATCAGTAATTGTCACAGACCAAGTAGCATTATCTGAATAAATGATATTTAATACACCCATACCAACTGTAGCATTTCGTACATAACCTTCTGTTGACCAAGTATAATAATAAGGAGGCGTACCACCAGTAATGATAATCTCATGTAAATTGTAGTAGAATGGACCGATGCCTCCACCAGGATTATCAGCAGATTCATAGACATTATAGCTGGTAATCTCTACGTCATTACAACAACCTTCTACAAATACAGGAATCTCTGTAGTACAGAAAATGCCTTCACAATCTACAACAGCCGTATAAGTAGTCGTTACACTTGGAGTCACAATCAATGGATTCGTTGTTCCTACAGAAGTATTGGTATCATCCAACCATTCTACAAAAGTACATGGACGATCTTGTGTATATTCAGGTTCAAAGGTAACACAATTGACCAAATCATCCGTTGTTTGTCCATCAGGAAACTGTGGATCGAAATAACCTACTGTTCCATCACTATTCTCAATACCTTGTGTCGCACTTCCAGATCCATTTCCACCATCAGCAAAACATCCTGTACAAGTGATGGTAATAGTACCATTCTCATTAATAATGATTTGTCCATTAACTACTTCTGTAGCACTGCCACCAGGGAAGTGTTGTACATCTTGGAATTCAATTACTAGTTGTTGGTTAGGAGATACTCCATTGACGAAGTAGAAAACCATACCATTATCTTCTGGTGGATCTAAGTCATCCCAGTATAAAGCGATAAAGTTATTGGCTCCACCGCCACCAGGAATCGCTCCATTACTCAAACTACTGCTGCTTCCACCAAAGGTAACATATCCATTAGAACTGATATAAAAATCGGTATAAGTATTACAGAAAAACTCGAAATCAAATGGAATTGGGAAAGGTCCTTCTCCTGTATCATCACCCGTTGTTACTGGTGTAGTTGCACCTTCTGGTACTATAGGACAAGCTGTAGTAGTAGCACTTACAACATAAGTTCCTAAACATTCTCCAAGGATTACATCATCCAAGAAAGCCTCTAAAATGTAGTCATCACCTGGACAAATAGGATCAGGATTGGTAATTACTGGATTTACCGCATCAGGATCACAACTACAATCGCCCTCTATAGGGAATGTGACGACACAGTTAGGATCAAGTAAACCAACAAGGGTAATAGCATCTGTACCATTAGCAAATGGCCCTAATTGATAAGTACCAGGTGCAGTAATATCTGGGAATGTACCTCCATTGACCTCAAAACCACTAGGATTCGTTCCTAGATCAGTCAGGGTGAGGTCTACATAGAAGTTATCCTCATCACCAACAATACAAATAATGTCAAGCCCATTACCAGGTCCACAACAAAAACCACCACCATCAGTAGCTCCCGCAGTATCTCCGTCTAAATTAATTATTAGTGTCCCTGTAGCACCTGCAAAACCATCTACAGCAATATAATAGGTTTGACCAGGTGTTAATCCTGTTAAGCTAACAGAAGATAGTGAACCTGTTCCACCGTCCTCATCACAGCCTACTTCCACGAAGCCACCGAAATCTGTACAATAGTCACCTCCGCCTGTATATTCCATGATAGACATTTGGGTATCATAGTCAGAACCTTCTGTGTCAATAGTAGCATTTCCACTGGCAGGGGCAGTAAAACTAGACCAGACGGTATTTTCATTAGATCCACAGCTAAAAACATCTGCTAATATTGGGTCTGGGGGTGTTGCTGTTTGATTATTGGTTTCTGTGGCAGTTCCTCCACAAATAGGGAAAAATGTAGCATCACAGGGGTCATCTGCAAAAGAAAGGGGAATGAAAAGACTCATTAACAACAGCAAGAAGCCTAATCTTTTAAATATATAATTTATCATTTTCAATAGGATTAATTTTTGTCAAAATATTGTACAAGTCAAGTATTATAAAAGCTTAGTAACAAGCGAAAAATAAATTAGGCATGTTTGTTAGGTTAATTTGTAGCTAGACGAGGCAAAAAACGTAGGCGATGCAAGCATCGTCGAGGCTTTTTAACGAAGTATAGCAGCAAATTAAACAACAAGATGTCGGTTTATTTTTTAGCTGTTACTTAGATTAATCTTTCGTATACTTAGACAAATCAATATCATCAGTAAATTGGTCAATTACTTCAATATGTTCTCCTGCTCCTCTAAAAAGATCAGTTAATGCTGTTAAAGCAAAGTCTCTATCAGTATACACTTTCATTTTACTTCCCTCATAGGCGTAGTATTTAACTGCTGATGTCTTTTTAAGCCGTTCTACTACTGCATCACTAATATTATCAATAATGATGACATAAACATTTACTCTTTCGGTTTGTAATACTGCTGCTTCACTTTCTTCGGCAGCCGTAACAGAAGATTGTATTATAGGAACACTTGCCCCTATTGCCACAACAATAAGTAAAAGCAATAAAGCTTTAAGATTTTTTTTCTGTTTCATAGATTGTTTTTTAAGAGATTCAATAATAATATATTTAGCATGAAAAATAACAATATTTGGAATTAGGTATGTAATAAAGAAATCGCACTAAAAAACACACAGCACTTTATATTACATATAACTAGGTAAGCATATAATAGATTAATATAGCTCGATAAGGTAACTGATAATCAATGTCCTATAGGAACATTTACCAGTTGCTTTACTGACTATTGAGTGTACAATACTCTAAAGGTTGGATATAAAATAACAAAGGCAATATCAATTTACAGACTTATGTATAGGATGGCTGCAAAATAGAAATTATGTAAAAGCAACTAAATTTTTTGTGTGTGACTTGTGATAATAGTTAGTATTAATATAGTGAGTACATAATAAAAAAAATAATTACAAATATATGTTTTTACGCTTACAATTACAATATTAAACTTATTTCAAAACAATAACAGATTTAAAACTAACAATATAATGACAATCAAGACTTATTGAATGCGTTTCCATTTTTGTATTGAACCAGTATATTTACTCTCAGCAAAACTACGCACTTTCAAAATATCAAAAGAAACCAATTCAAAATAGACTTCTTCATATTCATATCGCTCCACTCTTCCAGTAGAATCTATGAATTTGATTAAATCGTTTCCTTCGTAGTAGTTTTCTGTCTTAGAAACAATTTCTCGCCATTTAACATCTCCGGATTCAAATCCACCTTGTAATCTTGGACCAACATGAACAAGCGTCCCCCTATAGGTTTCCCCTACTCGGTTGACTTTGAGTATAGCTCCAGCCCCCGCAGCATCGAAACGCTCCCATTTTCCTTCTAGTGATATATCGTCATCTTGGCATCCTCCTAAGAACAAGATGAGTATAATCCCAACAATGATAGTTGCAATCTTTCCTTCCATCTAGTTTAGTTTTTAACACTCCAAAATATACAAGAAATATGCCTTTTTAGATGCTTAAAATTAGTCAGACATAAAGTTGACAATTAAGTACAGACAATCACTACAATCCATAATAGTAATAATGCAAAAGTAAAGTGTATACTAGACCGTCTATTCTATTTCATTCATGGTATTGTACTACTAGGACAATTTTATTATTAAGAACATTACAAATATATGTTTATTCCTTGAAAAAAGTAAACGTTATAATATAATTATTTTTATTAAATTAACATCTCACTCATTATTAGTCTATTTCACTACGCTTTATTTTTTACTCGTTCCCAGATAAAAAGTCTCTCCTTCAATTGTTAAAACCACTCTAGGAAAAACTGTTTGCGCTGCCGTTATAAAAGGACTCAAATCCTTATATTTATATCGAGAAGAAAAATGCCCTAGTAGCAGTTGTCCTACTTCTGCTTGTGCTGCAATAGATGCCGCTTCTTTGGCAGTAGCATGTCCACGCTCTTGTGTCATATGTTTCATATCTTCCAAATAGATCGATTCATGATACAATAAATCCACTCCTTTGATTAAAGGAAGTAATGCCTCATGATAAGCGGTATCACAGCAATAAACATAACTATATGCTCATGGAGGGTCTAAAGTAAGCACATTATTAGGAATGACCTTCCAAGCAAATTTTAATATGACAAAATTAAAATTGAAACTTGTTATGGTTGTAGAAAATGAAACATAGAGCAATAAAAAAGAAATGGTTTTTGAACACCCATTCGTTAACCGATAAAATGTTCAAAAACCATCCAGCTATTGATGTTTAGCAACAAGTTTAAAATAAGGAACAGTCAAAAAATAATTGTACCATTTTGATTGATAAATTTAACCCTATACTTCGTTAAAAAGCCTCGCTGCGGCACTGCATCGCCTACGTTTTTTGCCTCGTCTAGTGATAAATTTCCCTAACCAAAATTTGTACACTTATTTTTCACTCGTTCCTAAGTACTAAGTTTATCCATCAAAATGAGGAAATTATTTTTTGACTGTTACATAACTTATTGAATTGACTCTAGCCTTCTTCCTCTACATCTGTACTACCTAGCAACTCACGTCTTAGCTCATGTCTCATAATCAAATCTCTTGCCTCTTGAACATCGCTAGTAACTGTCAAAACAGTATCTAATTGAGAAATTTTGAGCAAACGATTGACGTGATCTTGCACATTGGATAAAATCAAAACCCCGTCAATGGCTTGACACATTCTATTACCCACCAAAATAGCACTCAAACCTGAAGAATCAACAAAATGAACCTCTGTCATATCCAAAATAATATTGCGTCTACCTTCTGTATTCAGTAGTACTAACTCAGACTTTAACTCTGGTGCATTTAATGTATTCAACTGTTTCTCTAAAACACTAAAGATGGTGAAGCTTTCTTTTTTATCTAAGGAGAATTTCATAGTATGCTGTTTATTTTTGTTTTTTAAGCTAAAATGCAGTAGGAGACAAAAATATTTGTTGTTGTTTAATCATTTCAGTAATAGTCTAAATCACTTGTTTTATTCCATTACCAATAATCAATAGTCCTTCTAATCCAACAACTACCCTACCAGCTTTCACAAAGATACATAACTTTTATAGAAAAGTATCTATACCTAAAAAGAAAAGCTAACTTTATAAGCAAATAAACAAAAAAAAAAGCATACTTAAGTTATCCTTACCAAATGATTATGGACTCTAAGTAAGCTTCTTCTTCATTTTCAACAATTAACCAGTAAGTTCCTGCTTGCAAATTGGTTGTTGTGATTTCAAACTGTTTCGTTTTCAAGTCTTCTTGATAAACAATCTGTCCAGAAAGATTAATTAGACGAGCAGAAAAAGCTGTTTGGTAATTTTCTTCTGGTAGACTTATTTGTAGTGTTTGATCTGAATCAATTGGATTGGGATAACAAAGCAAGCGAGATTTCACTTCCCTTCTATCCTCAACTCCATCTATAACTAAATGAACAGGCTCATTGGTATATAAAGCCAAAGATTCAAAAAGCCAACTACGTTCTATTGAAAATCCACAATGAGGTTTCATTTGTGTTAGATTAGCATCGAAATAGAAATCTGGATTATTAGGAATTAGGCATTTAACCCAATTTCCTTCCTCATCTGTTTTAACAACTATGGTATATTGGGGGACTTCTGATCGCCAAATATGATTATCAAAACGTGAAATAGTAGCATATGTAGCAAGCTCACCTGTAGATTTATTAGCAGGATGTTGAAGAGAGTCTATTCGATTGATCTCAATAGTATCAGAGAATTCAAAAACACCATAAGGAATACGAGTGTCAATATTGAATAAATCATATCCCTCACCAGTTCTATAAACGATATAACTAATAGTATCTCCTACTATTTCCTTCTCTAACACTTCCCAAGTCCATTTAAATCCAACACCCTCCCATAATCCAGTATTGAAGCGATGTTCTACACTAGTAAACATATCCCCAACACTAAACTCAAAATAATCCTTAAATTTAGGCATTGCTTGTCCATACTGCAACTCTGTACCTTCAATCCCTCGCAATTGAAAATAATCTTGCTGTCTAGGAAATTTTAAGGCAAGTAATCCAAGTTTTTTGCCCACTTTCAAATAGCCTAATACAGGCGCATCAGGCATGGTGTTGTCTGTAAAATGATACATTTTTACAGAATCTTCTATACCAAATAACTCTTCTTTATCTGTTGCAACTAAAGTAGCATAAATACTATCTTTCTCCTCAAAAAGCCATTCTTCTGCCTGTAGGTTAATTTTATAATGAGCAGGATCTTCTAATAAATATTGCCCATTACCCATTTCCACGATTTGTCTTTGTAAAAATTGAGGAACTTGTGTGGTATCAAAGGGAAAAGAAGAATCATAATAAAAATCAAATTCAGAATAGCCATGAGGTATTTTATCAACCTGTCCATTAATCGTATTAAGATGTAAATAATTTTGACCATCATCATTAATACGCAAAGAATCCACCCAAATAGAATAAATAATATTATTCGCTCCATTGCTATACTTTACCGCCTCATAATGATAAATATTATCGGGCTGAATTAAACGCCACTCTTGGGCAGACATCGTACTAGTAAGCAATAGGGTGAAAACAACACTTAAAAAAAACTGTTTCATAGTCTAATGATTAAAAATAGGTGAACGAATCGGTGAACATAAGGATATTATATAAGTCGTTTGTATAGTCCTAAAGGTTGCTTATCGAACAAATACGATTGTTGCATTGTTTCTACTAAATAAAATTTACAAATATTTTCTATTGTCATTATTCGTCTTATTAATAACGAAATTCTTGACAATCAGTTAAGTATTTTTCACAACACTAGAAAAATTATTAAATTTAGGTGTACAAACAATTTTACGCCGATAAATCGTTTAATATTTTGTAACTTTTATGTCAAATAGGACGTATCTATCTATAGTCAAGCTTAACATTAATGAATAATCCTATCTAAGATTTAGCAATAGTAATAAAATAAACCATTCATTACTATTACTAAACTATAGATTTAAGAGTGAAAAATCTACAATTGTAAAGCTCTTCTACTTCAGATCATGCGCTACATAGTCAATTTATTCCTGATGTATTTATAGTCAAAAATCGCTGGTTATACGTCAATATATCAGAATAAGATTCAAATAGTAACATTGTTTTTTTCTTAACCTTTAAATAGCTTCAATCCAATATAACATTTGTTACTAATTGACTATCAACTACTAACTCTTACACAAGCTTTGGGCTTGGAAAGCGACAAATTTGCGTAATCATTTGTATTCGATGACTAATTTGCCGATATTGTAAGTGCCCTATTTGATGTAAACTGACACATTTGCAGAATTTGTGTCAAATTAAATGAATTCCCTAAATAGGATCAATATTTGCTAATAATTGTGATATGGAAGCAAAATTCTCTCAAAAAGTAAAAGAGGTCATTTCCTTCAGTCGGGAAGAGGCATTGCGCCTAGGCCACACCAGCATAAGAATAGAGCATTTATTATTAGGTATTCTAAGAGAAGGTGAAAGTCTAGCTGTAAAAGTGTTGAAATCACTAGAAGTTGATATCATCATTTTACGCCGGACAATAGAGGACTCTATAGAAGAAGGCATCAGCCACCATGCCGTTAATGCCAATAATATCCCGCTCACCAAGCAGGTGGAAAAAGTACTTAAAGTGACTGTTTTAGAAGCAAAAATGCTCAAGAGTGAAGTCATTAGCACCGAGCATTTAATGCTTTCGATTTTGAAAAACAAAGACAATATAGCGACTCAAATTCTTCATCAATTTGAAACGGACTATGAAACGTTCAAAGCAGAATTAGATTTTGTTCGTCAAGATATTACTGATGAATACGCAGGTGGTGGCGGTGATTCAGATGACGATTATGAAGAAGAAAGACGCTATTCGTCTGGGGCATCTTCAAGAAAAACCAATACCAAATCTAAAACACCTGTTTTAGATAACTTTGGAAGAGATGTCACCAAATTAGCCGAAGAGGGTAAATTAGACCCTATTGTAGGTAGAGCTGTAGAAATCGAAAGGGTTTCGCAGATTCTGAGTCGTCGAAAGAAAAATAACCCCATCCTAATCGGAGAACCAGGTGTGGGTAAAACCGCTATCGTAGAAGGTCTAGCTCTACGAATTATCCAACGCAAGGTTTCTAGGGTGTTATTTGACAAACGTATTGTCATGCTGGATTTAGCTGCACTTGTAGCAGGTACTAAATACAGAGGACAATTTGAAGAAAGAATGAAGGCGATTATGAATGAGTTGGAAAAGAATAGAGATGTTATTCTTTTTATCGACGAGATTCATACCATTGTTGGAGCTGGAGGAGCCACAGGTTCTTTAGATGCTTCTAACATTTTTAAGCCTGCATTAGCTAGAGGTGAATTACAATGTATTGGAGCTTCTACATTAGATGAGTACAGACAATACATCGAGAAAGATGGTGCTTTGGATCGTCGTTTCCAAAAGGTAATCGTTGATCCACCAAGCATAGACGAGTCTATTAATATTCTTGAGAATATTAAGGAAAAATACGAAGATTACCACAATGTCAACTATTCTGACGAGGCGATCAAAGCTTGTGTGAATCTGAGTAACCGATACATTACCGACCGTTTCCTTCCAGACAAAGCGATTGATGTATTAGATGAAGTGGGTGCAAGAGTACACCTCAAAAACATCCATGTTCCTAAAGAAATTTTGGAGCTGGAAAATAGAATTGAGGAAGTTAAATTAGAGAAAAATCGAGTGGTCAAGAGTCAGCGATATGAAGAGGCTGCTCGACTTCGAGATAAGGAAAAACGCCTATTAGAGGATCTTGAGAGAGCCAAGCGTACCTGGGAAAAAGAAGCAAAAACTAAGCGTTATCCTGTTGATGAGGATGATATTGCAGAGGTAGTTGCTATGATGACCGGTATTCCTGTGAAACGGGTAGCTCAAAGTGAAGGTAGCCGATTAATCAGCATGAAAGATGACCTCAAAAAAGCTATTATTGGTCAGGATGAAGCGGTGATTGCTGTTACCAAAGCCATCCAAAGAAATCGTGTTGGTCTAAAAGATCCTAAAAAACCAATTGGTTCCTTTATTTTCTTGGGGCCTACTGGGGTGGGTAAAACAGAATTGGCAAAAGCTCTTTCTCGTTACCTATTTGATACAGAAGACTCCTTGATTAGAATCGACATGAGTGAGTATATGGAGAAATTCTCTATCTCTCGCCTAGTTGGTGCGCCTCCAGGCTATGTGGGTTATGAAGAAGGTGGTCAATTGACAGAGAAAGTAAGACGTAAGCCTTATTCTGTTATTCTACTAGATGAAATCGAAAAAGCACATCCAGATGTTTTCAATATTTTATTACAAGTATTGGATGATGGTGTACTTACCGATGGATTGGGTAGAAAAGTAGACTTCAAAAACTCTATTATCATTATGACTTCTAATATCGGTGTGCGTCGAGTAGATAGCCGTGTAGGTATTAGAGTGGGTAATGGCAATAATAGTGAGAAAGATAATAAAAAGATCATTAGTGGGGAATTGAGAAAGGTCTTTGCACCTGAATTCCTTAACCGTATTGATGATGTGGTTATATTCAATTCTTTAGGAGAAGGAGAAATCCTCAAAATTATCGACATTGCCCTTAAGGATTTATATAAGCGTGTAGATAACTTAGGCTATAAATTAGTGATTAGTGACAAAGCGAAGAAATACTTGGCGGACAAAGGTTACGATCCTAAATTTGGTGCTCGTCCACTACACAGAGCCATTCAGAAATACGTTGAAGATCCATTAGCAGAGGAAATATTAAATGCAAAAATCAATGATGGGGATACTATTTTTATCGACCTATCTGAGGATGAACGCATTTCGATTAATATCCAATCTGAATCAGAGAGGGAAGTTGAACAGTAAGGAATGATGGTCAAAACTTAAAGTGCGTTTGACCTAATCAGTTAAACTTTTCTATTGAAAACGGTCAATAAGTCAGGCTAATATTTGGTATGACTTGTTGACCGATTTTTTTTGTTAGGAACAAGGTATAAAGTATATCAAGTTCAACGGACTATTGTAAGTTCAATTTATTTTTTAACTTTAACTTTTCAAGCAAGGTTCAAAAAACACTTAAACCCGATAAGAATGACCTATGAGGAATTTCG
>JAHDFT010000096.1 GCA_020628015.1 Bacteroidota bacterium | reverse complement strand
GACAAGGGAGGATTGTCAAGACAGGACAAGGTGTGTGATCATCAAGACAGGACAAGGCGTGTGATCATTTGATCATTAAGACAGGACAAGGCGTGTGATCATTAAGACAGGACAAGGCGTGCCTTGTCCCTACTAGCCTTCCAAATCCTTCAGGGTTTCTGTGATTTCCGCTTCTGTGTTTCGTAATTTCTGTCTACAATATTTAATCAACTCGGTTGCCCGACTAATTTTTGTGGATAAATCATCAATGCTTACCTCTTCATTTTCAATAGCTCCCACAATTGTTTGTAGTTCGGCTAGTGCTTTTTCGTAGGTCAACTGTTCCATTTATTTTGAATTTATTTAGGAAAAAATTGTTATATTTCTAGTATCAAATCAAAAACACTAGATCATGTCAACTAAAAGACCATCTTTTCTGCAAAGAAACAACAAATCAGGCAATAATCCATCTAATAGATCACAACAAGGCAAAATCATTACTTATATTGTACTCGGATTTATGGCTTTTATTCTTATTGTCACCCTTTTATCTTCTACATTTGTTGTTGTGGATTCTGGTTATGTGGGGGTTAAGGCTAATTTTGGAGCCGTCCAATCTGATATTTTACCTGAAGGATTGCACCTCATTAATCCAGTAAAAACGAAGGTGGTTCACATTAATGTGCGGGTGCAGAAGGTGGAAGAGGAAGCTACTGCATCTTCTAAGGATTTGCAGAATGTGACTACAAAAGTGGCTTTGAATTTTTATCTTTCTAAGGAAAAAGCGAATATTATTTATCAGGAATTGGGGGTGGATTATACGCAAAATATTATTGAACCGACGATACAGGAAGCGATTAAGTCGGCAACGGCAAAATTTACGGCGGAGGAGTTGATTACTAAGCGACCTGATGTTAAAAAGACGGTGTTTGATGATATTAAGGTGCGATTGGCGCAGAATAATATTATTGTGACGGATTTTTCCATTGTGGATTTTAATTTCTCTCCTGAATTCAATAAAGCCATCGAACAAAAGCAGATTGCCGAGCAGCGTGCTTTGACGGCTAAAAATGACCTAAGCAGAATCCAAACGGAAGCGATGCAGGAACAGGCAAAGGCAGAAGGGGAAGCACAGGCTAATTTGGCTTTGGCGAGAGCAGAAGCAGAGGCGCAAGAATTACTCAAAATATCGGTTAATGATGAAATTTTGCGTTTGCGAGCTATTGAGAAATGGGATGGGACTTTACCTGTTGCGATTGGAGAAAAAGCGGCAAGTGGAGCTTTTTTTGATATTATGAGTACAAAAAAATAAATCCTGAAAGGTAGGTAGTCAGTATATTTCATTCATTTTGTCTATTTTACAGCAACGAAAAAATATAAAAAAGCAAACATTTAAAATACTAAATTAATTTTTGGTGGCGTTATAGGTTTCGTAAAATGAATGGGACGGTCAAACGCTCCATTTTTTTGGAAAAAGATGCTTGATCACTATTCCTCACAATACAATAAGCATCTCTTTTTTAAACAAACAAATAGTTAATGAAAATTCTGACTTTACCCCGCAAGCGGGAAATCCTGTTATTACTAGCGATTAGTGGATTGATTGCCTTTGTGTTGATGAAGTTAAACGCTACCTACCTCACGCTGACCGATTTTACAAATGTACACTTGCTGAATAAATGGCTATTACAAACACTTGGGATTACCTTGTTATTTAGCCCAGCCATTTACTTTTATCGTTACATTCGCCACCCTAAAATTAGCCATGATCAAAAAATCCAGTTGATCTACACTACTTGGATGAATTATCTTCTTGCCTGTGCTTTATTCCTCCTTCCCTTCGCCATACAAGCCCTACAAATCGCAGAAATGAACCTCCAATGTCATTGTTGGGCGATTTTATTGGTTCCCATTTCAACGATTTGGTTGACAGTTGCTTGGATTGGTGGGAAGTATTTCTGGGGAAATTTGAAGGGGGCTGGTAGAAAGTCGGTGGCGAAGCATTAAGTAAGTAATAGTAAAAAACAAACGGGACTAAAGTTAGTCAACTTTAATCCCGTCCCTTCTATAATTTCCTTCCTCAAGTTAAGTTGGTCTTAGTTTTATTGATCGTAAACAGTACAATTGATATAGCCACTTTGAGAAATAAACTCTGGACTTGGATAAGGCGATTGTAAATATTCTGGATAAAGGGTTATTCTAGACTGTACAGTACCATTCCTACAATCCCTTTCATGTCCAGATTTTAGCCCTATAACACTCCCCCATTTAGCTGCTCTAGTAAACCAGTAAGCATTTCTATTATTATAATCATTAAAAGTTACTGCTCTTGCAGTTGCGCTTATAGGTGCCTGCCATGTAGGAGTTTTTAAATAATCGTACCCCCATGAAACTAACCAGTTAGACCCTATAGGAGCATATGCGTAGGCCCACACTTGATACTTATGTAGTGTTGTTTTCCCAGTAACTCCCCCTTCTTCACCACTATATTTAGCGATTGAATATTCCATTAATACCTCTCCAACCAATTCTGCTTTCTCTTCTTCTGGAAAATCTTTTTTTCCATATTTCTCTATCAATAAATTATCTACCTCTTCCATACTAATTGTAAAAGAATCACTATAACTTTCAACTTCTTTTACTTCTAGTTCTGGTTCCACCAAAGTATCTTCTTTGGTACAACTAGATAAACACAATACAAGCAATAATAAACTGAATAATAGGCTTAGACTTGTTTTCATTTGATTAAAATTTAGGATTGTGAATTAAAAAATATACGATTCAATGACTGGTTGTTTTGAAAAGTAGCTAATAATAAATATTTATTGTAGCTGTATTATTGATCATAAACAGAACAATTAATAGAACCATTTTGAAATACATACTCTGGATGTCCAAATGATTCTGGATATAGTGTTATGCTGGTATGTACTGTTCTAATGAATTTTAAAAAAGTAGCTAGAAGTAGAGAGAAAAAGGGATTCTCTCCTATTTTCTTCTAACTACTCAACTAAATACATATTTTGACCATTATAATTCTATACATTCGCCATGAATGCAGTGTTGATTTTTAGGACACGGCGGATCACATCTATGCTCACAAGTACCATTCACACAAATTTGACCTAGTGGACAAACCACACCATAACAAGGGCCATTCAGAATGCAATCACCATCTACACAACGATAACCTGGAGGACAAACTACACCAGCACAAGGATCGACAGGTACACATTCATTATTGACACATTCTTCGTCAGGATCACAATTACAAGGCTCAACACCTCCTGTACATAATTCATGATTAGGAAATGGAATAAACTCAATCACACAAATAGGATTACAACATTGATGTGCTACAAATAAAGTAGATCCTTGACAAGACACACTTAATACAGTACAATTGCAGTTATTACAGCCACCACCATTGAAACCACCACCGTTAGTTATACCTGTGAAGGCATCTAAGGAATTAACACCACTCAAACTAAAATCTGAGGACTTATTCTCAAAGAGCGTTGGATTTTTCAATACTTCTGGTGCATATTTTTGAAGGTCTGCTTCTGTTAATACTTCAAAATTAGGTTGCTCTTCGTGTAATTGTGGCAACTTATCCGCTTGTTTGATGAGATTATAAATTCGATAGGTTTCCATACGAGTTCTCAAATCTTCCTCAGATAATCCTGCAATAAATTGATAAAGATTTTCATCACTCAAATCAAAATCTTGTGGTAATAAAATAGGACTCCACTCTTCTGGGCTTATCTTACTTGCCCAAAGCGCAGATAAATCACCATTTGTAACTGTTTCCTGTTCTACATTTTTTTGACAGGCAGTAAAAAGTAATGCCATTGCCATTGCAACGATAGTGAAAGACAAAATAAAATTTCTCATAGTAAGAAAAGGATTTAATGTGGTTAATGATAGTTATGGATAGTAGATTTTATAGCAGATTAGGCATAATTCTTCCAGTCACAACTATCGGTTAAATAAGTGTTAATTGTGTTAATCAGGGTTTTGGGAATGGTTTATAATGTAGATGTCCAATTTATTTTTTGCTTGTTACTTAGTAATAAAATGCATGTATATTGGGTATTTCTGGGGCATAAGTCTCCTATTCACAATAAACTATATAATAGTATTGAATTGTGTAATTGCCTCTTTGGGTGTAGTCTAAGGAATGACCTCACACTCCTTAGACTATTGTTACATACTTAATAAAAAGATTTGTAGACTGTTTATATTGTTCTAATCAATTTTGATCATATGACCATAGGTAGTCGCTTCTTCTACTTCTATATGATAGGTGTACATACCTTGAGGCAAGTCAATGGCTAAGTCTAATGCGTATTGTCCTGGCAATTGATGTACTATTTTATTAGTCCACACTTTTTGTCCACTTGCATTGTATACACTTAGTGAAACTGAGCTTGCCCTAGGCAAATTGTATTGAATAATGCACTTATTTTGAAATGGATTGGGGTAAGTTTTACTTGTTAAATTAAGTTGCTGTTCCACCACATCTTGTTTTAAAGGATTGGGCAATTCAATATCTCCTAAACCTAGATCACCCAAATCCCAATCCTCTAAAAAATTAGTGTTATCATCAAAATAATCTTCCCAATAGTCATCCCAGTCTGATTCATCCCAATTATCCCAATCATCATTTGAACTAGTAGGATTGAATGTATTATTTTCATGTTCTTCTAAGCCTCCCCATGTTATTTCCATATCCTCAATATCTACTATTAAAATAGGCAATAACTTTGGGTCAATCATTGATTCTACTTGCTGAATTAATTGATCTAAATCAGCTACAGTATTAATAGTAAGATTAATATTTGCCGTAGATGCTACATAATTCATAATTCTATCTAGGTAAATCAATTTTTGTAATACTTCCTCTAATTCTTCTACACTCAAATTACTAAGTAGTAATAGACTAGGATCATTTAAGTGCAATAATCCCTCAAAATTACCCCCAAAATTATTTTCTACAGGAAAAATCACCAAAGGTATTTCGTCCTCCAAGTCCTCAATATAAGTTAAGACCCTTACAGACCATATGATCTGACGACTAATCATTACAATAATAGGATCACAGGCACTTTCAGAAGTGGTATAAGGAGTAACAATCCATTTTACTTCAGAATTTAAACAAAGTATATTATTTAGGATTAAATTTTCTAAATAACTAGCATCAAATGTACAGATTGAGGTTACTTCCAAATCAGGTAATTTAGTCACACAAGCATCATCGGAGGTATAGGTGATTTTATAATGATCTATATCATAGCCCTCTGCCTCCACTATTGCACAAATTGCTTGGTTGACCATACAGGTCATACTTCCTTGACAGATTGCATTTAATGCATTGTAGGACTGTTGTATATATGCTTGAACCTCATTAGTACTCAAACAACTGGGTGTAATATCTTCCGCATGTATTGACATAGGGAAGACAAATAGACAAAATAATAATTTAATGGTCTTCATAGGCAATTTCAGTATTTAGTATTTTACATGTTTTAGTAATGGGATAAAAAATATATCTGGCTATATTTTATGCCAACACTTAACTGCTAGGATAGGTAATAGGAAACGATAATAAAAGTAGGAAACAGATACAATCAAATAATAACCAACTACAAATTAATTATATTTTTATTATTTTTTATAGTAGAGATAAAATAAATTATACATTTTATCTCTACTACATGATTAGGTAAGTGTATAAAAGAACATTAACGCACCACTTTTTCTACCTGCACATTCCCCTCTGCATCTTTCATTCTGATAAAATAGATGCCTGTAGCTAAGTTAGGCACAGTCAATTCTAGGAAGTGTGCGCCTTGATATAAGTCCGCTTTCTTTTGGTGAATCAATTGTCCCATTGTGTTGTATACAGCCAATTCAACAGGTCCATCATGAGCGTGATATAATTGTAGTCCTAATTGTTCATTGTTCAATTGATGGATTTTAAAAGAACTAGCCGAATGTTCAGGAGTGGCATCTGTTTTTCCGCTGGTGTAGTAGAGGGTAACGGATGCACTATTATTGCTGCTATTGTCATCTGTAGGGCTACTACTGGTAATATTTGCTGATACATTTTGGGTATAATTTGCCAATTGGTAATACCTCAAAGTTAGTCGTGCTGTTGTGTTGGCAGGTAAGTAAGAAATCCTCCATTCTCGACATTTCACCCCTCCAGAACACCATTCATAAAATTGTCCGTAAGTACTGGAAGCACTAGTATAAGCCATTGTAGAAGGCATTGGGATTTTGACGACTATATTACTAAATGCACTATTGCTGTTATTATCGACTTCTATTTCAAAATCTACATTGGTATATCGTTGAAAATAGGTTGGCGCATCCATACTCAAGACCAAATCATTGGAAGGTGGTGGGCTAGAAGAACCACCTCCTGAGCTTCCTCCACCAGAGGAGCTGCCTCCTGAGCCATAAATAATCGTCACCGCATCCTCATTATTCGTCAAGTTCTGATCTGTTGGGTAGCTGTAGGTCAACTCTGCCGAAACCGTTTGGTTGTAACTGGCTAGTTGATAGTAGGTTATGGTTAAAGTGGCTGTTTCATTGAGTGATAAATGGCCTACTGTCCAACGATTGCATTTATTAGTACTGGAACACCATTCGGTAAAGCTGCCTCCATTATTCGCACTTGCCAAAGGAGAAGTATAAGCCATCGTGCTAGGAACATCTAGTTCTACATAAGCACTACTGATGGTTTTGGTGCCTACATTCTTTGCTGTAACCGTATATTCTACTTTAGTATATGGATAGAAGTGTGTTTTATTGGCACTAATGTTTACATCAATGTCTGCTATATTTCCAGAACCTGTATTATTATTGACTAATGGAATCAAATAAGGAATACGTGTGGCTCTTACTCTCCAAGTATTACCCATATCATACAAAACTGTAGAAGTGGAGCGTTGTGTTCCTGCATTACCAAAAGAATAGCTAGTTGTACTTAAATTAATACTTGCATTATCATCTAATCTATAATAGGTACTTCCAGCTTTCTTTCCATATTGTTGAGCAATGTCGTCAATATAGACATATTGCGTATTATATAGATTACCATCATTTGTATCTTTCCCCAGCCAAACAACCACATGTGTAGGTTCACTAGGACTATCGCCTAGAAGATAAGCATAAGCTCCATTACTTTGCTCTTCAATACTTTTGATGTGTATTTTGTCTCCTAGTAGATGCTTAAATTTAGCAAAAGCCAATAAGTTTGGTTTAACCCCTTTAGCCGTCCTAAATCCTTGTGCATCGAATATACCAGAACTCGCATAGATTTGATTGCCTAAAGAAGGATTGTCTATTGTTTCGTATAATACAGCTCGATCTACTCCCCATCTCGCCAGCATTAAGGTTGCTCTAATATTATAAATTGCTTGAGTTTTTCTTCCTACATGATGTTCATCCCAGCCATACTCTGTTACATTCAAGTCTCGATTAGCCATACCATTATCCTCAGCCCACTTAATCATACTTTTTAGGCGTTGAAAATCAGATTGACTAGATTCTGGGTGTTCGGTTAAGTTGTAGCTACAATTTTCAAAGCTATACGGGTGTATATTTAGTGCTGATAAAGAATTTCGGACATCAGTAGGCAACATAGTACCCACATAGTCAGAGACAGAATAATTACAGCTTCCGCAATTGTAGAGTGGTGTTGATTGATAAGCCTGAAAAGCTGCTGATGACAGTTGCATTCTCCAACCATTTCGATTGGTCGTACCATATTCTGCTACACAAGCATCTATAATTCCTCTACAAATAGCATGATAGGCTGATACACCTGGTTCTCCCCAAGGCTCATTTCCTAACTCCAACATATCAACCAAACAAGGTCTTGAATTGTCATCTGGACAGAAAAGTTGGATGAAAGCTCGGCCATAATCTCTGGCATTTTGACGAATATCAGCATTGGAAGTTCCCCATTCTCCTCTAGTAAACCATTTATCAGGGAAGCTTCGCCCTCCTGAATAAGCACTACAACCTCCATTGCTATTTTCATACATGTATTTAATGGACTCTAGGGATGCGATAATATAATCTACATCATCATCCCAATCATCATAGCGAGTAACATAATTATTCATTCTTCCCCAGCCACAGCCTGAACCAGCACAAAAATCTGGTCCTCCATCTGTAGGGAAATCCCCACAAGGATAATCACTTTCCATTGTATGAAAACTGCGTACATAATTAAAAATTTCTGCTGCTGGATTGAATTTGTAATGTCCCTGACCATTGTAAAACTGATCCCATTCTTGCCCTGCATTAATACCCAATAAGTCATCAAAAGTATGGGTATTGGGATTATTGGGAATTGTAATCGCATTAGGGTCATAAACAACAGTTCCTGGATTACAGTTTTGAGCGGTAGCATTCCAGTGAATACCTAGTAATAAAAATAAAATTGGGACTAAATAAAATAGGCAAAGTCGTCTCATAAGTAAATTTGATTTAGTGATTGTAAAAAAATTATGGGTTAGCCATAAGCTAGTTAGTTGTTAATTTCGATTGGATACTAGTAGCACTTTCATCAATACTTATTTTTGATAACATTACAAATATTTACATTAATAAGTAATTATCTATCTACAGTTTTGTATTTTTGTTCAAACTTACTATATATAGTCTCCATATAACTAATTGACAAACAAGCCTCTACCGAATGAATCAGAGCCAACTTATTCGTTTAATAAAAACTTTTAATAGTGAACAATGGGAGGAGTTATTACTCTATGTAAAATCTCCTTATTGTGTGCATATGCAGAAAAACACTTTGGAAAGAAGGGTTAAGTTTATTAAGTATCTGCGTAGTCATGTCCCAAAAACAGTCGAACCTAATAATCCTAAATTGAATAAGAGAGTGGTTTGGCGGCAATTATTTCCTAGGAAAAATTATCAAGATGGTAGAATGCGACAGGAAATGAATGGCTTGAAACAGTTGATTGAGCAGTATATCATTCATTCTAGAAATCAGAAAAATGACATTGAAAAACAATTGATTTTATTAGACTATTATGCCAATCAGCCCAATTTACATAAGGATTTTGATGCTTTATTTCTAAGTATTAAAACTGCTTTAAATAATACTCCTTATAGAGATGCGGCATGGTTTCGCCATCAGTTTAATTTAGAATACATTAAATCACTCTACTTGAGTTTGAATACTTACCAAAAAGAGGAACCGAATATCAAGCAGATGGACAGGCAGTTTGATTTATATTATTTCTTTATTAAAATGACTCATGCTTGTTTATTCAAAAATCATCCTGCCCTTCGCAATGATTTACAGACCTTTCAAGGAAGTGTATTGGATTATTTGGATCAAAATCCAATCATTACGGAAGCCAATCCATCTTTGGCGGTTTTGCTACAAGCCTATCATCTTTCTTCAGATACTGTTAATCCTTCCTTCTTTTACAATTATGTAGCTTTATTGAATGAACATATCGGTCTATTTGAACCTATTGACCAAAAAAACTTGTATCAATATGCTGTAAATTATGCGGTGCGAAAGGTCAATCGAGCCAAAACTAAAGTGGAACATAATGAGAGTCGGAAAATGTTGCATGAGGTGTATCAAATGATTGGAATTGGGAAGGGAGCGATTTATATAGATGGGAAAATTATGCCTGGTGATATGCGAAATATTGTCTTGAATATTTTGGCAATGAATACAGATGAAACGATTAGTACTTCTTGGAAAATTGAGGCTTTGAATCATTTTCTAAATGGGCATAAAGATAAAATTCATGCGCTACAGTCGGAAGCCATTTATAAGGTGAATTTGGCTTTATTGGCTTTTTATCAAAAAAATTTCAAACAATGTCTCCTACTTATTGACAATCTGAATTTACCCCCAATTATTGCTTATATACTAGAAAAAAGACGCTTAGAAATCAAATGTCTAGTACAATTGGAGGCTATTGACGAGCTAGATCGTGCCATCAATAGTTTTGACCAAGCACTAAGACGAGCACTCGTTGACCGAGTACCCGTCTCCAAACGTTATCAGGAAAAAAACATTAACTTTCTAAACTTTCTCAAACGCATCTTACATACTTCTACTTTTCAAAATGATAAACGTATTCAAATGCTTTGTCAAGAAATCCAACAGACTCCGAATGTGGCAACGAAGGATTGGTTGTTGACGATTTTGAAGTAAAATTATTTTGATGCTTTGTAAATTTTTACGAAATGTAGCGACAATATCATGAATTGTCGCTACATTTCATGCTATTTTTAAAACACAATTTTTTCCCTTAAAATCATTTCGCCTTCTAGCTCTACTACTAGTAGGTAAATGCCGCTTGGTAAGTGCTGTCTATTGACCACCGTCTGGGCTGCGGTTGTATGCTGGGCAGCGATTTGGCGGCCATTGATGTCATAGAGTATCACCTGTTTATTACTTTCTGCTTCCGAAAAATACAATTGGATGTCGTTGGCAGAAGGGAGGAGAACGACATCCTCCCGATCTGCTGAACGATCTATGGCAACGACTCCATGATTTTCTCTATGTTGATTCAAATCAACTGCTTCTAAACGGTAATAATATTGGCCAGATAGGCGTGTTTCGTGTAAGTAGCTATAAGTATTTCCTCGTGAATTATTTCCTTTAGCAGTAATCATAGTCAATGGCTCAAAGCGTTTTCCATCTTTGGCAAGGGATAATTGAAAGTAGTCATTGTCTATTTCTGTAGCTGTTTCCCATTCTAATAAATTCCCTTCAGGCTGGGCTGTTGCTCTAAAATCTATTAATGTAATGGGCAGGGTTTTGCAAAGATTACTCGGCATCGTTCCTGTAATACTAATGGTTTCACAATTACCCTCATCGGTGATGGTAAATCCAAAAGGCGCATTGAGGTCAAAATAAGTATCTTCGGCAGCAACTGTATAGACAAAAGTACTCGTTCTTTCCGTATCATAAGGAATGATTTGATTGCCTGATAGTTCTGTTGCTCCATTAATTGTATAAGTTCCATTATTCAAATAAGCTGCTAAACCACCAGATATGTACAGTTCCAAAAAGTAACCATCTCTTTCTTCATTACAGACAGGTAAAACATTCCATTCAATAGGCGGAATAATATGAAAGGCCGCAGGTGGAACCATTTGCCAGCAATCATCCTCTGGTAAAGCGTTTCCCCAAGTTGTTAGACCTTTCCAATAAGCATCATTTTCTGGTGTATTGCTGTAAAAAACAGGTTGTACTAGATTAGCGAAACCTCCTTCATCTGGTGCTAATTCAGCGATATTAAAAGTAGGTTCATCAGTCCAAGCTAGTACTTCCTGTTTACTATCAATCAGTAAATAAATTAACTTCATTGTTTCATCGCTCTGATCATACGCTACTGGCTCAAAAGACAATTGCTCGTATCCTTGACAAATCAAAAAAGCTCCTGCTTCGTCAGTAGGTATTTCAATCATATTTGTAGTTTCTAAGCTGGGTACATTATTCCAAACAACATCCATAGTAGGACATCTTGGCTCACAATCTTCTACTTCCTCAAAAGTATCTAAGTCCTTAACATTACCAAAGAAATCTGTTATGTCAATATTGACTATTTCTTCTAATGGGACTAAAAAATGATAAATGCCTGTATCCACCACCAAAGTATCCACAGTTCCACTGAGTTGAAAAGGGGCTGTTCCATTGAAGATGCTCACACTAATACTTTGTTGATCGGCTATAGGGCAATGTTGATTCATATACGCTTCAATATCCTCCTCTGTACAGTCATATAGTTCCTCCAAAGTATCTAGGAACTGATTCTTTCCCATTGCGTCTTCCACTTGTACATCATAAGCTCCATTAGGCACATTAAAAAGATAAGTGCCAGCCGTATCAATTGTGGCTGTTATATTTCCTGTTAATTGATAAGGGGGTAATCCTCCTTTGACCTTTATGACTATTTGTTGTATATCATCTCCATTATTAGTAGAACAGCCTAGCCCCATTTGTGCCACCAAAGGCTCTGCGACCTCCAATTTGAGGGGTTCGCTAATGGCAATACAAACAGTATCTCTAGGAATATTTTCAAAGGTGTACAAATCAGGATTGACCTCGTTTTCATCAAAATTAACGGCATAAATACACAACATTTCTTCTCCATAAACAGTAGCTGGGTAATCATCTGTACTAAAGCAGCCATCTTTTCGACAGCCTAAAATCTGTCCATTGCTCATGACGATCATATAGACTAAGGTTAAGTCTTCATTGTAGCCTTCTATATCTACGCAAAATGATTCTCCGCCTTGATTGCAAAAAACATAGCGGTCGTCTACATTGGGTGATTCTGGATAGGAAAAATATAATTGTCCTGTAAAAGCTGCACAGGTATCTATCTGTGCGTAAGATGAGTGATTTGTCATTCCAATCATTAGGATGATGGAAAAAAGTAAGCATAATTTTCGCATAATAGATAGGTTTTGAGTGATTTTAATTGAAATTTGGGTGGTGTAATGGGTTTTATCTTTTACTAATTGATATTACATGGAACACAACTTTGGCTGTATATTCTTTATTTTTCTCCTTGCTCACAAAGTCTTCTGTTCTTTGTCTTGATACAAAGAACCAAAAATCAAGACTTTATGTATTTTTTAACGGCAAAATATTCCAAAAATCCTACACAAAATAAACTCGCTGCGCTCAAACAGTATTTTGTGCTTAACGGATTTTTGAAACATTTTGCCTAAAATCCATAAGGTCAGGTGAAGAAAAGAAAAACCAATAGTCAAATATACTGTAGACATATACATAAAAAATATTAATTACTAGGATTTAGAAGATACAGAATGCCCATTGTCAGGAGATAAAAGTGCATTACACCTGATTATAAGGTATGATGGATAAACATCCACCATACCTTAGTTTCAAAAGAATAACTATGCTGTTATTCCACAATAATTTTCTCGTTCCACATCTCTTCGCCTAGATCTAGGGAGAGATAATAAATTCCTGCTGGGAGTTGATGCACAGGAATGTTGAGTTCATTGCCTTCGGTCATTGTATGGAACATGGCTTGTCCCATTGTATTGTATAGGGTGATTGCTACCCTGTCTATATCTGTATTTGTCCAATTTACTTGTACGTGATCAGTAGCAGGAATTGGGCTAATTTGTATTGCTCGACCAGTATGGTCTTTTCGTTCTACAGTAACTACTCCATGATCTACTCGTTCTCCATGTCGGTCTACTGCGATGAGTTGATAGTAGTGGGTGCCTGTTTTTTGGGTGGGGTGATACCATTCATAGGCAGCACCTTGTCCTTCATTGCCTTCGGCAGCGATAATGGTCAACCTTTCAAATGAACCATTTGCTGTTGCATATTCCAAGATAAAGTAATCGTGGTCTAATTCGTGGGCGGTTGTCCATTGAATGGTATTGCCTTCGGTGTCTGCATTGGCATTAAAGCTGACTAGATCAATGGGGGTGGTAATGCATATCGGTAGTGTAGGGGTTTCAGAATAAACAATGGAAGCACAGCTCCAAGCATCATCTATTATTTGGAAAGTGTAGGTTTCTCCTAGCATAAATAATTCCCCTGATGATGCTACGATCTGTCCTTCTGCACTTTTACTTACGGGATCATAAACTAAAGTAGTAGACTCCCCATTATTCACATTAAGTCCACCACTAAAAGTATAGGTTCCTGTTCCTTCATAAGCAGGTAGTCCACCTGTTACCTTCACATTTAAGTGATAGGCTTCGTAGTCTTCACCTCCTAATTTGT
>JAHDFT010000095.1 GCA_020628015.1 Bacteroidota bacterium | reverse complement strand
TTTTTTAATGTAGATTTGGCTTTTGTGAAAAATGCATTGAAACTCAATAATTGACGAGCAATATGGACGATAAAGTGGTCAAAGAACATAGACCACTCACTACTGGTCTTATTAAAGAATTACATCATCTAGTGACTCATCATCAAAAACATGTTACTGGTCAAGATCAGTACAGAAAATAATTTCTCTACCAATTTACCTTTAGATATTCCACCACCTATTATTTCTATTGATAATGCGATTGAGGGGAAAAAGAAGAATATTAGGGTTTATATTGAGCAAGTGGTGACTTTAGTTTTGGTTGAGGTGGTTAATAAGATTAGGAACAGTAAAAAAATAACTTTTCAATTTTGGTTAGGGAAATTTGTAAGTTTATTTTTCACTCGCTCCTTAGTTAAGAATAGGATTCTATTTTATTTTTATAAACTTATCTGGATAATCCGAAATCACCCCATCCACCCCCATGCGAATCAACCGCTTCATGTGCTTCACCTTATTGACCGTCCAAGTCACGATTTGGATGCCTTCACCATGCACTTGTTTGACCAAATCCTCATCAATCAATTTGTAGTAAGGGGCATAGACATCTGGTTTGAAATCAATGCGTTTTAGATTATCCTCGAAAGATTGTTGATTGTCTACTAGCATGGAAATGGGAATGTCTCCGTCAATTTGGTGCATTGCCTGAATAACATTGGGATCAAAAGACTGCACAATAACCTGATCACGAATACCTGTATCCGCCAACACATCATAAACCAAATCCGCAAATACATCTGGCTCAGGATTGTATTTACCATAACCTTCCGCCCCATCTTTGAACGATTTCACTTCTAAATTGTACCACACAGTAGGCAAGCCATGTTCTGCTGCGTATGCGTTTGATACTTCAATGACCTCCTTTAATAAAGGTTTGTGTACTGCCATTGCCACTTGCTTAGGAAATAAAGGATGCCCACGCCGACCAACATCATACTCCTTGATTTCTTCATAACTCATTTCAAAAATAGAATGACTCATGGCTTCCGCTTTGGTCAGGGCTTTTCCGTCGGGTTTGGTGGTAATTAGGGAATTGAACCAGGCCTCATGTGATACCAAAACCTGTTGATCGCCTGTTATTACGACATCCAATTCAAAGGCAGGATAGCCCAACTCCAAACATTTAATGAAGGAAGGAATTGTATTTTCTGGCACCAATCCCCTAGCCCCTCGATGTCCTTGAAAACTAAAGTTTTCAGGAATCTCTAAGGCAGGCTTTCCCTTTTGTTCGGTATTGGCAATCCAATCAAGGATTTTAATGATAACTTTGGTTAAGCTTGTATTATCTATCATTTTTGTTCATTTTGAGCAGCGATGAAGTATGAGTATAACAGTCTACAAGTACTATTTCCGCTTTTTTTCCTTCTTTTGGTGCTTTTTTTGTAGTATTGCAAAACGGCAAAAAGCTTGACTAATAATTAGTCAAGTAGTAATAGGTGTCTCCTTTATTCGTTCAAACATCATTTCCTATAAAAAAAAACGCCATGAATTTCGACTGGAAACAATTAACACCACATCTAATTTGTTTAGGCATCTTTTTATTGCTCTCCTTTGGTTATTTCAGTCCTGTTATCAGCGGTAAGCAGATTTTACAGGGAGATATTCTCCAATATAAGGGCATGTCAAAAGAGATTGTGGATTATAAAGAAAAAACGGGTAAGAAAGCTTTGTGGACCAATTCCATGTTTAGTGGAATGCCTGCCTATCAAATTCGGATGATCTCCAGTACGAATATAGTATATTATTTAGATAAATTACTCCGAATTTTTCCACATCCTGCTGGGGCAATGTTCCTTTGTTTTGCAGGCTTCTACCTGATGCTGATTTTGCTAGGGGTAAATCCTTGGTTGAGTCTTCTGGGTGCAATTGGCTATGGTTTTTCCACCTATAATTTCCTGATCTTAGAAGCAGGTCATAATAGCAAATTTGTAACGATGGCTTATATGGCTCCCGTTGTAGCAGGAGTCATAATGGCTTTTAGAGGAAAATGGTTGATTGGCGGGGTAATTTTTGCCTTTGCCCTAGCCCTTAATATCAATGCCAACCACCCACAAATTACCTATTATCTCTTTATCCTCCTCCTTATTTATGGAATTATTGAATTTATCAATGCGATTAGAGCAAAAACGCTGCCTGAATTTGCCAAAACAGCAGGAATTTTGGTCATCGGTGCCATTCTAGCACTCGGAGTCAATACTACTCGAACACTTGCGACTTGGCAGTATTCTAAGGATAGTATTCGTGGAGCTTCGGAATTGAAAGGAGAAGGAAAAGGTGGTAGTGGTTTGGATTATGATTATGCAATGGCTTGGAGTTACGGAAAAATGGAAACCATGACCCTCCTTATTCCTCGTTTTATGGGGGGAGCATCAGGAGAACCCTTGACGAAAGATATGAAATTATACAAGGCTTTCAAACAAGGTAAGGAATCTGTAGGCCCCATGTACTGGGGGCCAATGCCTTTTACTGGAGGTCCTATTTATCATGGAGCGATTATTTGCTTTCTTTTTGTATTGGGTTGTTTTTTGGTCAAAGGGCCTATGAAATGGTGGTTATTAGCTGCCACGATTTTGTCTATTATGTTGGCTTGGGGGAAAAACTTCACCCCATTAACCGACCTCTTTTTCTACTTCTTCCCTATGTATAACAAGTTTCGAGTAGTTTCTATGATGTTGACCATAGCTCAATTTACCATGCCGATGTTGGGGGTGATTGGATTAAATCAATTATTACATAAAGATACAGATAAAAAAGCCAGCCTAATGGCCTTGAAAATTGCCGCAGGTAGCGTAGTTGCACTTTTAGCGATTTTCATTCTATTTGGTGGTTCTTTACTAGAATTTGAATCTGCAAGGGATGCTCGTTTCCAACAAGTATTGAGTCAATTGATTGCAGATCGACAAAGTATGATGCGTACAGATGCCATTCGTTCCCTTGTCTTAGTCTTGATTGCCGCAGGATTGGTTTGGGCTTGGATTCAGGAGAAAATTAAGCCTGTATATGTCATCGCTGCTTTGACGGTATTAACTTTAGGTGACTTATGGCAAGTCAACCAACGTTATTTGGATTCAAGCAATTTCAAAAGTCCAAAGAAAATTGAACAAAGACTAGCAGCAAGTAAGGCAGATAAAAGCATCTTGCAGGATAAAGACCCACATTATAGAGTACTCAACCTTGCTTCTGATCCTTTTAATAATGGAACTACTTCCTATCATCATAAATCTATTGGGGGTTATCATGGGGCAAAATTGCGTCGTTATCAAGATATGATCGAATATCATATTAGTTCTGAAATCCAAGCTTTACAAGGGGCTTTCCAGAGTAGTGGTGGAGATGTGAGTAAAATTAATACAGCTTTATCCAATCAGCATATTTTGAATATGCTCAATACGAAATATTATATCTATAATCCTGAAGCTCCTCCATTAACCAATGCTAGTGCTTTGGGGAATGCTTGGATCGTTGGGGATTATCAGATTGTTCCTGATGCCAATGCTGCAATTACAACTATGAAAGGCATCAAGCCTACAGAAAAAATGGTGATTGAACAGGTTCATGAATCTTTTGTGAAAGGAAAAGACTTGTCCAAAGTAGCTGATGCAAATATTAAATTGACGAAATATGCTCCTGATGAGTTGAGCTATTCCTTTAATGCTTCTAAAGAACAATTAGTGATTTTCTCGGAGGTTTATTATGATAAAGGCTGGCAGGCTTATATAGATGGCAAACCTGCAGATCATTTCCGAGCGAATTATATTCTAAGAGGGATGACCGTTCCAGCAGGGAGTCATACCATTGATTTCAAATTTGAACCTGCAATTTATACAGCAGGAGAAACTATTTCTTTGATTAGTTCGGTCTTGTTGTTGTTGATGATTGGTGCGGCGGTTTATCGGTATCGAAATCCGCCGATTGAGGTGATTGGGGGGTAGTAAACCAAAGGCAGATTCAGTGTGGGCAGATATGGAATCTGCCCACACTGAATCTGCCCATACAAAAATCTAGGAGATGGTAGATGGCTACATGACTCACCGACTATTCCTGCCTATGGCAGCCTATTTTTTCCCTCAAATCACCTGGCGAGGTATCCCCACGCAGCCTCAACCGACCATTTACCTGACCTTTGATGATGGACCGACTTCTGTTACGCCTTGGGTCTTGGCACAATTACGTCAATATAATGCTCAAGCGACCTTTTTTTGTATTGGTCAACAGGTAGAAAAATATCCAGACCTGTATAAACAAATTCTAGTAGAAGGACATCAGGTAGGTAATCATACTTATCAACATTTGAATGGCTGGAAAACGGCTAATGAAATTTATTATCAAAATATTCGAGCTTGTTCAGAATTGGTTGATTCTCCGCTTTTTAGACCTCCATATGGGCGATTGCGTCCAGCCCAGATAAGACAGATTTTGGAGGGGGATTTATTAGCACAAAAGGCGAACCAAATCATTAACTATGACGTTATCAGCTATGATTTTGATCTTAAAATGAGTGGTGAAGCTTGCTGGAAAATTGTCCAACGATATAGTAAAAATGGATCAATCATTCTTTTTCATGATATGCCTAAAGCTTGGGATCGTTTACAATTTGTATTACCTCAAACCCTAGCAACTTTCACCCAATTGGGCTTTGATTTTAAAGCTATTTCTCATCCTAAAAAATAAAGAGATGTCCTTTCTTGTCCAACTAGAAGAAATCCAAGATCATATAGTCAATAAAACGGTTATTGATACCAAGGTTTCCCAAAAAAATGTGGCTTGGCATTTAGAGCATATGTTGCTTACAGCTAAAGCAATATTCAATGTGGTTTTAGCTTCTGACCCTCGTCAATATAAATGGCGTTTGAATCCAGGAAGGACTTTGATTTTAAAAACGGGAATTATTCCTCGTGGGCAGGGTAAGGCTCCGAAGTTTGTTAGACCTAAAGAGGAAAAAGTGATTGAGGATGCGGATATTCTTCGACGGATTGAGGCTTTAAAGGTGCAGGTTAAAGAGGTGGAAGTGTGTAATCCTAAAGCCTATTTTGATCATCCTTATTTTGGCTTAATGAAAAGGGATGAGGCGATTGCTTTTACTAAAATTCACACAGAACATCATTTGAAAATTGTTCGGGATATTTTGAAGAAACAAGGGAGTCAGTAACAATAAAAAATCCCCTCAAAAGTCTTCAACAAATCAAACTTTGTTTTTGGTGGACTTTTGAGGGGATTGTGGAGCTTTAGGGTCAATAAGGTAAAGCTTTTTTGCGATAATTGTTTTCTACAAATTTGTTGGATAGCTTATCTAAATAGATAGCTAGATTGGCTTTCCTTTTTCTGAATTAAATAACAGGAAAAAATATCTTCCTAATTTTTTACTCATTTACTAATCACACAAATCAGATCCTCTGTTGCTACTAAAAGTGATATTATCTGTAGTCAAAGAAGTTCCTTTTCCATAGTCATAAAGCCCACAGCCATCACTTTCTGATACTTGTGTATTGCTAACGCTTAAACGAGTATCATAACCAACAAAATCTCCCAATGTAATATTCGCTTTGACATCTCCTAAATAAGGCTCGCTGCCTCCATGTTTGATGTGTAGGTGATTGAAATTATTATTGATATTATTTGTACCTACATAAATCCCTTTCCAAGCACCAGGCAATTCCGTATCTCCCATCAAAATAACTGGATTTTCTGCTGTACCATTAACTTTGAGCGATCCTTCCTTATAGGTCACTACTTCCAATCCTGCATTAGAAGCAAAACGGATGTTTACCCCTTCTTCCAATATCAAATCATTCGTTACCGCAATAGAATTAACGGAGAAATAAGGGATACCTGCATCTACCCATGTATTGTCACCTGCTAAATCTCTATTACTATTATAAATGTACATCGCTACTTTCTGCATTCCATTATTGGTAAATGTACAAGTATTCAAATTCAATGCTTGGATATGTCTTGCAGCAGTATAAATTGGATAACCTTCATTGTCTTCAAAAATGTTATTGGAAAAATTACCTACATCTGCATTATCTACTCCATCATAAGCAATTCCGATAGCATTTCCTTTAGAATTTCTAATCGTTGTATTAGTAATGGAAGCTTTACCTGTAATCTCCACAGCAGCATCTCGATATTTTTCCACTACAGATTCACTACCTGCAAACTCGATTACACAATGATCTAAAACATTATTAATATCTGATCTTCCGAAAGTAATACCCTTCCAAGATCCTTTAGTAGTTGTACTTCCAGTAAAAATAATTGGCTCACTAGCTGTACCAACTGCATTTAGCACACCTTCTCCAAACTCCACTTTTAAACCTGCTCCATTTTGAAATTCAATCATTGTACCTGGTTCAATGGTCAATTTTGCTCTAATGTCCCAATCACAAGATATGATGTAATCCACACCCTCATTTCGATTTTCTAGGGTCATTGCTGTTTCTAAGGTTTCACAAGGTAGTTCTAAATCTACTGGTTCTATTTTACAAGATTGAAAACTCAATCCTAGTAATAAAAAGAAGACTAAGCTTCTGGAAAAAGTCGGGAAAGTGTTTAATTTAGCATTACGGGTCAACAGAAAATTAATTTTGGTCATTCTTTAATGATTTTTAGTTTGTAGTAATAGTAAGCATTGAGTATTTCTAAATTTAATTTTAGTCTTACTATTACAGAATTGAGAAAAGATATAGTGAAATATTTCGTTGAATGTAGTATTTTGATTATTAACTATTTTTTCTACGAAATAACTACCACAAAGTTAATATCTTGATGTTATTAGGGCAAGGAGAAAAAATGGTGTTTATGTTGGTTTTATAATGTTAAATAAGTATTTTTCCGATCTAAAAAACCAAACAACACCCCAAAAACTATATATATTAAGTACTGAAAAACAGCCATCTTGAAAAAAAATAAAACATTAACATTATTATCTACGCTCACAGAATCGGAACACAAAAAATTCTCATCTGTGTTAAAAAACAATCAAAAAAGTAAGCTTTTAAAATTGTATAAATTATTGTGCAAACAGTTAAAATCAAATAAAGAAACGCCTATCGCTAGTTTATTTAAGCAATTATATAGGGAAAAGTATAGTTCTAAAAAGGATTATCAAATCAGAAATGACCTTCGCTACCTCACTCAAGCCATCAATCAATTTTTAATAGATCAACACTTGGAGCAAAAACTAAAGACAGATGATACTTTTAAGCAAGTACAATTACTAGAAATCTTGCAAAAAAAAGAAGCTAAAGAGCTTTATGAAATAGAATGGAAAAAGGCTTACACTACTGCTCAAAAAAATAATGACCCAGCGTTTATTAAAGAGCTATTTATCTTACAAACGCAGCATTATTTACAATATCCTCAATGGGATCAAGCTACATTTGAACAATTTTTAGATTTGCTAGGTAAAGCACAAAGCAATACAGTCCAATTATTTCTGAAAGACTTTATTGGCCAAGAACACAAACGAATTTATGCTCAAGCCAATTTAAAAACGCTTCAACCAGAGTCTACTCAGTTTGAGTTTAATACCCCTATTCATGAATATGTTAAGCAGCAAGAGGAAGAAGATGTATTTGTGCGTTATACCAAATTAACTAGTAAAGTCTATTATACAAGTGGAGATTTGCAATTACAAACATTAAAAGAAGCCCTTGACTTAATTCCAATAGTTTCCTTCTTAACCGATAGCCATAAAAAAAAGACAATAGCATCCATTAATTTAAATATCGGTTTGCATTATTTTCTAAAACAAAATTATGAATCAGCTCTTATTCATTATCAAAAATGCTTAGAATTCAGCGATTTGATCCCTAAAGGCCAGTTAGAAGGATATATCTACAATTATATTAGCGCACTTTTACATTCACGTCGCCACCAAACTGCCTTAGCTACTATCGCCCAACATCAAAACTTGCTATTTAATAGCCCAATGACCAAACGACGCATTCTTGCCCTTAAAGCAATGTGTTTTATTGACATGGGAGAAGTCGGAGCAGCCGAAAATTGCCTACCTGAATCCATTAAGCAAAATGCAGAGGATGTCTATTTCTATTTTAGATTAATATTGGTACTTTGTTATTCTTTAAGAAAGGAATGGGACTTAGCTCTAAATGAAGTCTCTAATTATCTACGCATGTTGAATTATCAAGAAAATCAAATGATAGAATTTCAAAGTGTTGGACAATTTTTGAAGCAGTTTTTAAAAATCAAAACTCAATTGTATGATTCTAAGCAAGAAGAATTAGCTAAATTAAAAGCACTTAAAACAACTATGATTCAACACTATGAAACACATCCACGAGAACTTAATTTGCCTAGTAAATGGCTTTTGAGAACGCTGCCTTGAGTTGGGTGTATTGTCAAAAATAAAGTGATGGAACAGCAATAAAGTCGGCCGAAATAGCCTTATAATTCTCCTTCAATCATTTCTAGCAACCACCGTCGTTCTGCTAGTAAAGTGGTATTATGAACCATTTCCAATAAATCCTGCAAACGTTCTTTTTCTGAAGGAAGAATTTTGACCAATCTTCGCATTAATAAGACAAAGTTACGGTTATTTTGAATGGTTCGTTCTGCAAGGGTTTGATCTCTATACATCATCATATATAAACTATCTAGTGCAGCTTCTAAAGCACTTATCGCTTCTTGCTCGTAGTAAATTTTACATAGTAAACGTTTGGCATCAATTTGATAATGTCGGTCTACATAATTGATTTGTAAGAGTAATTCTAAGGCTTTATCATACTGTTTTTGGGCAAAATGAAGTTTCGCTAAATTGAATTGATAAGCGTCATTGCGTTGTTCGGGGGGTAGTTGGTGGTGATACTCATCAATAAAAATGGTCAACCAATCAAAGGCTTTTACTCGCAAGCCATGCGTGACAATATTTCTAAATGTTGCTGAAGGAATAAATTGCCCTTCATACAAAGCATTCATTTGAAGTGCATCTTTATACAATTCTAGTAAAGGTTCATTATAATTTAGTAACCCCTTGTTGATTTGTAGAATGGCAAAGGTAAACGCATAATTAAAAAACTCATATTTATGATTATTTTCCATTTCTGCCGCTTTTTCCTTTAACAGATTGATATACTCCTTGAAATACTTTTCCCCATCTTCATGAATCAAAAAAGATAAGATATAGTAATATAAGCGAATGATGGGTTGATGAAATAATAAATCATTTGTTGCTACATTTTGATAGAGTTCGTGAATTTGGGGTAAAGGATTAACAACCTTTTGCACAAACTGGCGCAATTGTAGGTTACAAGCATATCTCAACTGTATAGCATAATAGTATAAATCTAAGGCTTTAAAAACCGCTTCAAAAGGCATCTGTTCATCCAATTGTTCTTGATTGGACATAAAGGAACTCTCAAAAACACTAAATTTGAAATTAGTATATAAATTCGTTGTAGATAACAGATTCAGGTTTTCATTCCATTTATAATATGCTTCTAATTCATCTATAAAATGTCTTTTTAAATTGGCTTTAGAGTAAAATTCTAGTAATAAATCATGCTGAATATCTTGGTTTTCTTGCAATTGTTCCATTACAATAAACTGTCGAACAACTTTTAGTGCGTTACTCATCAAAGTACGCATTTTTTGATCGCTATAATTTTTCTGCTTAAATACCTTCTGATAGATCAATTGTTTACGCAGTTTTCTACGGTCATCAAATAAGGGTACACAACTCGATTTGGCAAAATAATCGAATAAAATACTAACCTGTTCTTTAGTATTAAATAGGTTGACCTTAGAAAATGCCCTTAATTTTCGATATTGTTTTTTATCCAAAACACGTAGTAATTGGATGAGTTTACTATCAATCATATTTAATCAATCATTACAAACCAATAATAATATTGAATTAATGCATTCACAGTCAATTAGTTGCACTGGTTTTTTATTTTTTACACTTATACAGAAAGCCTAAATCGTAATTTACAATAAAAGAATAAAGTAGTAACTTTATGTGACGTTAAAATAGTGAATAAATAATTAAATACCCTTCGCTATTGATAATTAAAAGTAATTCGTTTTATCCAGTTTGCAAAAATAAAATTGACTTAAACAGGCCTTATCAATCACAAACAAATTTTCGCATAAGTTATTTTAGCTATAATAATATGCCTTTTTTATAAAAAATTATAAGAGCAATCCCTTAAAATCTGCTACTCCTAAACGTACATACCATTCTAGTTGCTTTTCTATCTCACAAACTATTTATTCCCCCAAAACATCTTTTATTTTATGATGGACACTATATAAGAACAAATTGTCCAATATTCAAAAATAACTATAGTAATAATAGTTAGATAATTTCTCTTTTCTAGGTAAATAATAAGTGACTTTTTCAAAATCGGGAACTTATTTTTTACTCGTTACTAAAATCTACAAAACGTTTCAATTTATGTCATCTCAAACCTTTTCCTTCAAAAAAATAAGACATCAATTTTATGCTTTACTTATCTTATGTACATTTTTCCCCTATGATAGTATGGCTCTTATAATAGACCCACCTTGTTGGGAAAACCAAAACTATCTACTTACTGTATTAGATGGTGCCGTTATCGTTGGTTGGGAAGGTAATCCAGATACTACTGCCAATCAATATAAGATTGTTTACTTCGATTGTGAAGATAATGGCTACGAAATACTGATTGAAACAAATGAAACAGAGATTAATTATGCTCTTTGGGGACCACTATGTATTGCAGATCTTTATGTCTATGCTATGTGTGACTCTGCTGAAAATGGTCACAATATAGCTGGCGACCCTTCTACTACACCATTTGAACATGATATAGGTGGTAATCCTCAAGTAGTCGTAATTGATGATCCTGGTCAAGTAGATTCAACATTCTTCCAAAATGCTTATCCCAATTTACTTTGGGGTGATCAAGACACCTATTCAATTGATACCTTACCTGATAAAGATCCTCCACCGCCCTTTCCTCCAGGTGGGATTATTTTCTATGCCAAAACAAATTCATCAAATATTAATGATAATGGTATCCACTTCTACCCCAACCCCATTCAATCAACAAGTACAATTCATCTAAATCTTGCTCAAGCTAGTGTATCAACTAGTGTTTACATTGTCAATACTTCAGGACAAGTTATTGAGCAAATTATTAATCAGCAAGCATTAGAAAAAGGACAACATACTTTTTTATGGCGAACCTATGCTATTCCAGAAGGCTTGTATTTTTGTGTGGTCAAAACATCGACCCAAACCTATAGTATTCCTATACAAAAGTTGTAGCTATAATTTATGCTTACACTACTGATTCTTTGACAATTTTTGCAAACAGAAAATTGTAGCAAAAATTGTCAAAGCACCTGTTTTTTATTTACTTAATTCTAGTCACTTTCACCATATTCGTTCTACCCTTCTGATTCAAAGGTGTTATCCCTGTATTAATCACAATATCTCCGCTACGAATTAGATTCCTAGCTTTAAGATCATTTTGCACATCATTAATCGTCTCATCTGTACTTACAAATTTGTGATAAGGGAAGGCTCGTACTCCCCAGATTAAACTCACCATATTGAGCAATTCATCACTCTCTGTAAATATATATATAAATGCTTTAGGACGATGGCTAGATAAAGTAAAAGCAGTATATCCTGATTTGGTCATTCCAATAATCGCTTTCGCATCTACTTGTGCAGCCAATTGACAAGCAATATAACAGATAGAATCGGCCAAATAAGTCTCTGATTCTTGGTCGGTTTCCTTGAGGCGGTTATAGATGGTTTCTTGTGTTTCTATGGATTTAATGACCTTAGAGAAAGTCTCTACTACCTTAGCAGGATGCCTACCAACTGCGGTTTCTCCACTCAACATCAAAGCATCTGCCCCTTCATAAATCGCACTAGATACATCCGTTACCTCTGCTCTTGACGGACTTGGATTGACCATCATACTCTCCATCATTTGCGTAGCAATAATAACAGGTTTACAAGCCTGCAAGCATTTGTGTACGATTTCTTTCTGGATGATTGGGACATTTTGCAAGGGTACTTCAACTCCTAGATCTCCTCTAGCCACCATAATCGCATCTGTAGCCCGAATGATATTGTCAATATCTGCAACGGCTTCAGGTTTTTCTATTTTAGCAATGACCTTTGCAGGGTGATCCCTA
The DNA here is from genome assembly GCA_020628015.1 of Bacteroidota bacterium. Classification (GTDB taxonomy): domain Bacteria; phylum Bacteroidota; class Bacteroidia; order Chitinophagales; family UBA2359; genus JAHDFT01. Next base: position 1,573 of record JAHDFT010000095.1, on the reverse strand, counting down.
AATTGAAGCATTCCTTTAAGTTTGGTAATATCATCTGCAGAACGCACAAATGACAAAGCAATCCAATGAACATTTTGAGTAAGAATGAACTCCAAATCAACCTTATCTTTTGCAGTTAAAGAAGGGGTAGAAATATTGGTATCGGGCAAATTAATTCCTTTTTTAGAGGATACTTTACCTCCATAAATCACCTTTGCTTTAACCTCATCTCTGCCATTAGAACCTGTCGAAACCAATTCCAATTTACCATCATCAATCAAAATGCGTTCATGTTTACCTACATCTACTGCAAAATCTTCATAAGTGACATACAACTTATTAGCTGTACCTTTTGTTTTCTTTGTTGTTAGGATAATTGTATCTCCCTCTTTCAATATAACATCTTCAGCTACTTCACCCAAACGAATTTTAGGTCCTTGTAAATCGGCTAAAATCCCCACATTGGTACCCAATTTTTTATTTAGCTTATTCACCAATTCTATCATTTTGGCATGTGATTCGTGGTTTCCATGAGAGAAATTTAAACGCACGACATCCATACCAGCTTCTATCATACTACGAACAACTTTCTCATTGGCAGAAGCAGGACCTATTGTAGCGATAATTTTTGTTTTATTGAAAGCAATCATAAGTTGAAGAGGTTTTTAGATATAATTGAATATAATAACTTCTAAAAATAGCTCAAATGATCTATTTGCGCTATTTTACAAGGACTACAAATGTACTAAAAACAAGATTGGTATTTTTTGTTTTTTTGTAATAAAGTGATGGATTAGAAATAAATACTTTATTTTTACCCATTCATTAAAATACATAAAGAAGTATTACCTTTGTGGGATCAATAAATAATTCGGTCAAAATACCTATTAAAGGATTGACATTGTAAAAAAAAATCTACAATACTGTATTTTGATAATTTTACAAGTACTGATGGCAAGACAAAATGATTGGGACATTTTCTATTTGTTTTCATCATTACTTAGGAACAAGTGAAAAATAAGTGTACAAATTTTGGTTAGAGAAATTTGACCTTAGACAAGGCAAAAAACGTAGGCAATGCAGTGCCTTGGCGAGGCTTTTTAACGAAGTATAGGGTTAAATTTATCAATCAAAATTGAACAATTATTTTTTTACTGTTCCTTATACCATACTAAATTAAACACTTAAAATATTTTTTCAACATGACAGAATCAACGGTAGCAGATAAAGTGAAAGGCATTATCATGGAAAAACTAGGTATTGAGGATGCTGGTAGATTAACGCCTGAAGCTAATTTTTTAACTGATTTGGATGCAGACTCTCTTGACACAATTGAGTTAATTATGGAATTCGAAAAAGAATTTGACATTTCTATTCCAGATGAGGAAGCAGAAAAAATCTCTACAGTAGGAGATGCCATCAGTTATTTAGAAGAACATTCTAATTAAGGAATAGTGATAAGGTAAATTTGTTTTACTTTATCACTATTTCCAAACAAAGTACACCATTCTTATCTTAGTAACGAGTGAAAAATAAGTTCTCAATTTTGATTAGGGAAATTTGACCCTAGACGAGGCAAAAAACGTAGGCAATG
>JAHDFT010000094.1 GCA_020628015.1 Bacteroidota bacterium | reverse complement strand
GCATCGCCTACGTTTTTTGCCTCGTCTAGCCACAAATTAACCGAACAAACATGCCCAATTTATTTTTTGCTTGTTACTTACACAAAATTATTGATATTATATTATTCATTAATTCGCTTACTCAAACTCTTAGTTCGCTTTCCTAGTAAGCAGAACTAAAGTCAAGACCTTACAGATGGTTCTACAAGAGCATATCTGTAGGGTCTTTTTATTTTATATGGCTATTCTTAGGTAATAGTGAAAAATAAGTGTACCATTTTGATCAGGGAACTTATTTTTCACTCGTTACTTAAAACAAAAAACGGCTGTAAGTCAATGACTTACAGCCGTCTAGTTTTTTATTTGCGCCCCCTCTAGGACTCGAACCTAGGACCTGCGGATTAACAGTCCGACGCTCTAACCAGCTGAGCTAAGGAGGCGTTGCGTTCAGCGAATGCAAATATAAGAAGGTTTTTTTTGAAAAAAAAGTTTCACTAAAATATTTTTATAAAATTTTCTTTTTCCTTCCTTTTTTTTGTCTCATCTTTGCATCATTCGGGAACATTAAGGATTTGTGATGGTTTTTCGTTCCCAAAAATTGTATTTTTTTTACAAATTTTCAATAAAAAAATAAAAATGAGTTTACTCGTCGTTGGTACTGTGGCTTTTGATGCCCTAGAAACTCCCTTTGGAAAAACAGATAAGATTGTCGGTGGTTCTGCAACCTTTATTAGTTATGCGGCTGCTTATTTTGGTATAGAGACTCGCTTGGTAGCAGTGATTGGTGATGACTTTTATATGGATACCATTGAGGATTTACAAAATAGAAATGTAAAAACGGAAGGCCTACAGATTAAAGCAGGAGAAAAAAGTTTCTTCTGGAAAGGACGATACCATGATAATATGAATCAGAGAGATACTTTGATTACTGATTTAAATGTATTGGCAGATTTTGATCCTATTATTCCTGATAGTTATCAAGGAGCGCAATATGCGATGTTAGGGAATTTAACCCCTACTGTGCAACAACAAGTATTGGAGCGTTTACAGGAACGCCCTAAATTGGTTGCAATGGACACCATGAATTTTTGGATGGAACATACGCCAAATGAACTCAATGACGTTCTTAAATTGGTGGACATGTTGATTATTAATGATGAGGAGGCACGTCAGTTATCAGAGGAATATTCTTTGGTCAAGGCAGCTAAGAAAATTCAAGGCATGGGCCCCAAATACCTGATCATCAAAAAGGGAGAACATGGAGCCTTATTGTTTCATGGAGATCATGTTTTCTTTGCTCCTGCTTTACCACTAGAAGAAGTCTTTGACCCAACTGGGGCAGGTGATACCTTTGCAGGTGGTTTTATGGGCTACCTTGCCAAAACAGATGACCTTTCTTTTGACAATATGAAAAGAGCCATTATCTATGGTTCTGCATTAGCTTCTTTTTGTGTAGAAAAATTTGGTACTGAGCGATTAAGTGAACTAAATGAGACAATAATTCAAGAACGTGTGCAACAGTTTGTTGATTTGGTGCGTTTTGATGTAGAGATTACAGTTTAATTAATTGATTGCTGTCAACTATTTTACTTGGGTGGTCGTTATGTTTAATAATGGTTTAAGAATAAAGCCTCTAAAAGTGCTTATTTTTATGCCATAAATTAAACATAACGACCATTTTTTACCTCAAAAAGGGATTATGCTTCCGTTCATGACCAATCGTTGTAGCAGGTCCATGACCAGGAAACACCCTTACTTGATCTTCGAGGGTAAAAAATTGAGTTTTGATGCTCTTAATGAGTGTTGCAAAATCTCCTCCTGGAAGATCTGTTCGCCCAATGCTTTCGTAAAAAAGTACATCACCAGCGATCAAGACTTCTGATGCTTGACTATAGAACGAAATGCTGGCTGGTGAATGTCCAGGTGTGAACAAAACAGCTAGTTTACTGTTACCAAATTCCACCTCATCCCCTTCTTCCAGAAATACTTCTGGTGCTGGTGAAGGCTCCACCTTCAGTCCCATCATTGTTCCATAGGGAATGACCGCATCCAAAACGGGCAATTCTCCTTTGTGAATTTCTAGTTTTAGCCCATATTTTTCGGCAACAAAATAGTTACCTAATACATGATCAATATGACAATGCGTATTAATTAAACGTACTGGTTGGAGTTGATGATTGGTGATAAAATCGACCAATAACTGTTCTTCAGCTTTCGTATAGCAACCTGGATCAAAAATGATTGCTTCTTTGGTTTCGTCATATACGATATATGTGTTTTCTTGAAAAGGGTTAAATGTCAGGCTCGCAACTTCAATCATAATGGAAATTAGCTTATTTTTTTGTAAATTACTTATAGTAATGAAATAAAAATAGTTTGTATTTCCTACTCATTACTAATCAAGCTGCAAGATAATCATCTACATCCTAAAAACCACAGTCCATAGAAAAAAATACATCTATGAGCATTATCAAATCCATTAGCATTTTTCTGTTTTGCTTCTTTTGCTCTGTTCAAGTCTTTGCACAGGGTTTCAATACTGATTTTGGTCAAAATAGGGTACAGTATGAGGAATTCATTTGGTCATACGTGGAATCGGAAAACTTTGTCATCTATTATTACCAAGGTGGACAGCAATTGGGCAAATTCACCCTATTGGCTGCCGAAGAAAGTTTGCCAGAAATTGAATCTAAGCTAGAGTTTAAGAACAATAGCAAGATTGAATTTATGGTCTATCACGATATTTCTGATCTCAAACAGACCAATATTGGATTAGATACAGAGAGCATTAATACAGGAGGGGTAACAAAAATTATTGGCAATAAGGTCTTTATCCATTTCAATGGGAATTATCAAGAAATGGAGCGAGACATCCGACAAGGAATTGCTAGGGTATTTTTGGAGAAAATGGTTTTTGGGGGTAATATTCAAGAAGTACTACAAAATGCAGTACTTTTAAACTTACCAGATTGGTATATTAATGGCTTGACCGCTTATATTGGTGAAGAATGGAGTACTTATAAGGATGATCAGTTACGAGAAGCTATATTGAATAATCGCTTAAAAAAATTCCATCGCTTGACTAATGAGGAGGCTACTTTTGCAGGGCATGCCCTTTGGAATTATATTGCATTGATGCATGGCCCTGATGCCATTCCCAATTTATTGTACATTACTAGGGTGAATCGAAGCATGGAAAGTGGTTTTGTATTTGTTTTAGGGCGTTCCTTGAAAAATACCATTGAAGAATTCAACAATTACTACAATAGCCTTTACAGTAGCGAATTAACGAATAAGGTTGATCCACTTGAAGGAGAACTTGTTTTTCAGTCGAAGAAAAATATGCATAAAAAGCGGATCATTATTGATGAGGTAAAAGTCAGTCCTGATGGGCGTTATATTGCTTATACGACTAATGAAATTGGCAAGCATAAGGTCATCCTTTATGATACAGAAAAAAACAATCGCAAAACGATACTAAAAACTGGTTTTCGCTCTTTCAATAATGTTCCTAATGAGGTCTATCCTTTATTGGCTTGGGATCGAAAGAGCCAACGTCTAGCCGTTGCTTATGAAAAAAGGAGTGTCATCCAGTTAATGACCTATGATGTAGCAGAAAATAAGAAAGAAACCAAGCCAGTATATAAATTCCAACAAATCTCAGATATAGCTTTTACGGCTACCAATCGCCGATTAGTGGTATCAGCAGTAAAAAATGGGCAATCAGATCTATTTTTATATAGTATTTCTAATGCAAAAGTCAATCGTTTGACTAATGACTTTTATTCAGACATACAACCTCGTTATATTAAATTAGCAGATCGTAGTGGTATTATTTTCGCTTCCAATCGGACTCAAGATACCTTGATCACCGCCAAAATAGATTCGATCCTACCAACAACTAATTTCGACATCTTTTTCTATGATTTGAATAAGGAAGAGCCTGAATTGGTCAAGGTTACAGATACACCACTAGCACAAGAATCCCTACCTAGACAATACGACAAAGATCACATCAGCTTTTTGAGTGATCAAAATGGCATTAGCAATCATTATGTAGCTTGGTTTGATAGTGTATATTTGCGTACAGATACCAAAGTTTTTTATAATGATTCCTTAGCAATTAATCCAACTTATCCTTTGGATACTTTTCAAAGAATGGGGATTATAGATACAATTATCAAGGAAGATCATTATAAAATCATTGCTCATACTAGTCCTGTTTCTAATTATTCTAGGCATATTTTGGAGAGTGATATTGCCTTAAAAGATAAGGCGAATATCAATTTGATCTATAAGGATGGACGTTATCGTTTTATCAAGGAAAGCTTGGAAAATGATCCACGTGGAACAAGTGTTAAGCTTCAACCTACTACTTATCGCAAGCAAATGGAAAACTTTGCTAAAGCGGAAGCTAAAAAACCTAAGCAGGACAGTTTTAATAAAATTATTGATTTCAAAACAACTCGCAGCCCAAAACCTGCGCCAACTCCACCAAAGCCTAAAGAAGATTTGGACATTCAAATAGAAATGAATGACCCAGATAATAAAGAAGAGGCTACAGAAGAAACAGGAAAAGAAGTATCTGATGCTAATAATAAACCAAAAGAAGATGAAATAGATATTGAAAACTATTTCTTCCAAAGTGAGTTTGATTACGAAGAAGCCGAGAAGGAAAAGAAAAAAACAACAGCACCAAAAGAGGCTACAGCTAATAATATCAATACTGAAGAAAATAAGACCAATACTACATTAGTAGATAATTATACCAAGCCTGTAAAAAAGCGGTCTACTTCCTTATTTAAAAAATCTAAAGTAAGGGTCTATAAACCTATTTTTAGTATTGATCAGGTGGTTAGCCAGCTAGATAACACGATCATTTTTAGTCAATACGAAAGCTTTAATTTCAACGGAGGCGCACACAATCCACCCGATTTGGGCGGTATGCTTAAAGTAGCCATTACTGATCTGTTTGAGGATTATCGACTTGTTGGCGGTGTTCGTCCTTCAATCAATTTGACCGACTTTGAGTATTTCTTAGAATATCATGCTTTGAAAAAACGTATAGACAAACGTATCTTATTCTATAGCAAAACATTGAGAAATAACTATATTGTAGAAACACCTGATTTTGAGCCTTTCAATGCAGAAGCCAAAAATATTTCTAACTACCTTCAGTTTTCCTTACACTATCCATTTGACCGAAATCGAAGTTTGAGAGGACATCTGGGGTATAGAGGGGATAAAATCCACTTTTTGGCAAAGGATCAAGCCTCTTTGAGCGTACCGAATCAACAAGAAAACTGGTTTTATACAAAATTGGAGTACATTTTTGATAATACGCTCAATGTAGATTTGAATATATTGAATGGTACTCGTTATAAGTTTTATGCAGAATTCCAAAAGCCATTTGAAGCGGTAATCAATGACCGTCAATTCAATTTCAATATTAAAGATACAGGTTTGTTGGGCGTACTTGGTGGTGATTTCCGTCATTATCAAAAGGTACATCGTCAAATCGTTTGGGCTAATCGAGTGGCTTCAGCTTTCTCTTTTGGTAGTCGCAAAATGGTTTATTTCTTGGGTGGTGTGGAAAATTGGTTGGTTTTTGATCCAACCAAACGCTTTAATAGTGATACACCTATTGACCGCAGTCAAAACTATGCCTTCCAATCACTAGGCACCAATTTACGAGGCTTTAGTCAGAATATTCGGAATGGAAGTAGTTATGTGGTGATCAATAGTGAGTTTAGAGTGCCAATTATTGCTTATTTGTCTCAATCACCTATTCGTTCCGAATTTTTCCGTAACTTCCAAGTTGTGGCTTTTGCTGATGTGGGTAGTGCTTGGTTGGGTTTGTCTCCTTTTAATGAGGAAAATCAATACAATATCGTTCAAATTGATGCGGATGGCGTTGTTGGCCCTAATGAAGATCCATTTGGTCCTGTTGTGGCTACGGTTCGTTATTTTAGAAATCCAATTGTAGCAGGTTATGGTTTTGGAGCAAGAACCAAATTATTGGGTTATTTCTTGAAATTGGATATGGCTTGGGGATTGGATAGTGGTGCAAGAACAGATCCACGATATTATATTTCTATGGGATTGGATTTTTAATTTATAGGCTAATGCATAAAAATGTAGAAAGAGAGGTCAAAGCGACCATTTCGAAGAAAAAGGATTTTTTTCCTGTTCAACCTGGGCTAGAAAAATATTTACGGCAATATTCAAGGGAAAAGCGTATTCCAGTACAATATCGGGATATGAAACATTATAGTTATTCCATGCCATTAATTGACAAACAGGGGAACGATACTTTGTGGGAAACGGTTTATTATTCGGAGCTTGATGCCAAAGAGATTTACCCTGGTTTGACTAGAATTTATGCATTACTCAAGACAGATGGAGACATGACGGTTATGGAGCATTTGGCAGTAGATCGAATTGATTATTGTTCTTTTGGCAACTCCAATCCTTTCCGTGTTAAAATCATCAACAATTTCAACGACAATTACGATTATTTTTATATGAAGGTTGCTGATGCATCCCGTATTTATGGATTAGAATTGGAACACATTCTTTCCCCCAATCGCATCACCTACCTCACCGACCAAGCTACTTTGGTAGAAGAACATATCGCTGGCATTCCAGGTGATCAATTCATTGATACTCATTTGAATAGTGATGATGCCAATCAGACTCGTATAGCTAAAGAGTTTGTTAAATTTAATGAACGATGCTTGGTTAAATTATTAGGTGACATGCGTGCCTATAATTTCGTCGTAGATATTACACCTGATTTTGATGATATTCAATATAGAATTCGAGCTATTGATTTTGATCAACAAAGTTATGAGGGTAAGAAAAATCTTTATTTACCCCAATTTTTTAAAGAAAACCTAGCATTTGTCAAACTTTGCATGAAATATATGACTGCCGAAACGGTCTTCCAATATCAACGAGAAGAACGCACTTTGATTGCCAATCGAATCAAAACTTCTCGTTATCAATTGAAAGATTTATTAGATATTATGGTTAAAGATAGCATTTCTCACCCAGAAAAAGTCGATCAACTAAAAAGAGAACTAAGCAATCATTATCAAAACAATATTTTTATGAAATGCCATTCTATGGGAGAATTGGTAAAAACCAGCCTTAGAATTGTACTAGAAAAAACGCTAGAAAGGCAAAAAAAGGTGGATTAGAATAACAATACAATCCAAATCAAAAATCAACTATATCATTATTATAACTAACTGTTTACTTTTGTGATCAAACATAAAAGCGCAGTCAATTGTCTATTCTATCAAAAAAAATAGCCTTAAAATATAAAAACACAAAAAAACAGGCTAAATTTGTATTTATTTCGATTATTTTTAATTTAGGATTTCGCATAGAATAAGATTAACCTTTTAGCAAGCTATCTTGAACATCTAACCGTCGCAATGTTATACATAAGCTCATAATTAAATGATGTTAACCTCTATTGCTCCAATAGTAATAGGGTAAAGTCCCCTTTCAGTTAACAGTATACAATCAAAATTAGTTTGTCAGTCATACATTAACCATTATCTTTATTCATCTATCAAAAATCGACTTGGAAAACTTATTCCAATTTACCTTAATGCATTTTTTTTTATAATTAGTCAATAGACCATAAAATCTCCAAATGGGAACATTATTAACATGGTATTGAATCACTACATTTTTTAATGATGGATGATTCTCGCTAAAAATCAGGCCATAATTCAACAGAATAACTAACCTAAAAATGGATATTATGAAAGCTATATACCTCCTATTAAGTGGCTTATGCTTTGCTTTTATTACCAATTATTTCACCCCTACTGCATCTGCTCAACCAAATATTAGTTCAAAAACATCAATAAAAAAAGTTTATCGCATTCAGATTGGTGCTTTTAAGAACTTAAAAACAATTGACTTTAAAAGCTTAGAAGAAGTAGAGGGTAATTTATTAACTCGTCCTACCAATAATGGTGTGGTTAGAGTGATGAAAGGAGATTATGACTCCAAAACTAAAGCTAGTATGGCTTTAGCCAAACTTAAAGCATTGGGTTATAAAGATGCATTTATCAAAGAGACAAGTAAAGCCATAGAACCAGCAAAAGAACTGCCTGTTAAAAACACTTTTAGCAGTAGCAGTAAAAAAAGTAGTACAGCAAAATCTAATTACTACATACAGGTAGGTGCCTTTAAACATCCCAAAGGTGCTGACTTTGATAAGCTCAAAGATCTGGGAACCTTATATCAAACAAATGGTAATGGGTGGGTACGTGTATTGGTTGGTGCTTATAGCAATATCAATACTGCCAAAAAAACCTTAGTTACTGTCCAAAAACGAGGTTATACAACTGCCTTTATCAAAAATTCACCTCCTAATTTGAAAAAACTAGATTGGAAACAAGCCAGCAGTTCTGTTAGTACATCTAGTTCAAAAGCAAAAGAGGTACCTTTAAGCAATAAAGTCAGTCCCCCTAAAAAAGCACCTACTAGTACTGCTAGTGTTTCTAAAAAACCAAGTGCAAAGACTAGTAGCCCAAGTGTAAGTAAAAAACCAAGTGCGACTAGTCCAAAGGCAGTAAGTAAAAAGCCTTTGAAAAGTACTAGGCCAGCTGTACCAAGCAGCTCTTCAGCAAATACATTGGTCAAAAAGACGGTTATGCCAGATAAACCAACCCTAACCAAATCAGTTGCTGAAAAAAAACCTAAACCAATCACTACTCCTATCCCTGCCGAGCGAAAAACCATACATAACCTCTATCGCTTGGATGATTTTTTTGAATATCGAAATGTAGGGCGAGTACACATTCATCCAGATTTGCTTCATGATGAGGCTGCTTGTGAAGATCAATTGATTGATAGAGACTTATTGGCTTTATTACTCGAAGCAGACGGCTCTATTTCACCTAATGCTGACTATTATGCCTTATACAAAGTTTCTTTGGATAATCAGCATATGGGTTATGTCATTCAAGAAGGCGAAAATGTGGATATGAATTCTGATTGTACTAAAATGTTTGTCTTTGATAAAGATGAACAACGTTTTACCCAAAGTTATTTTTTAAGTTGTCGCTCTTATAGAGGCAACTTATACAAACAAACAGAGTCTATTATTACCCATATTAATAATGACGACTTTCCTGATTTATTACAGCGTATATATGCCGCTCCTGATAATATGGAACCAGAAGAAGCCATTACTGCTAGAATCTGGACTCAAAAAGGATATAAAAAAGTGAAACTAGACCCAGCTAAGAGTGCTCAATATCGAAATAGGTTTGGGCAGATTAGTTTACCTCAATAATTACAAATCCTAAAATGGTCAAACTAATCCGTAATCAAATTGTCAAAAAATAAGTTATTTGTAACACGCTTGCTGTTTTTCTAGTCCCAATACTAACATTGAAAAATATACTTTTCAATTAACTTATACTCAAAGCTATTATTTTCTCTTAAAGTACTCGTAATCAGTTGATAAAACCCCATACCAATGATTTATATAGAGTGCTTAGTGCCTAGAGGCATTGTAAAATTGATAATCAACAAGATAATATTTAAAATCGTAGCCATGATGAAGAAACCTACTGCAACAACCCTACTATGGATGCTATTGCTTTCATTCGTAGTACATTTTAGTCCTTTCCAAGCACAAGCACAAACAGACCCTGTTGTTTACTTTGTACAAGTAGCAGCTTTTAGAGGGGAACCTGCTGATTTTGACGATCTCCAAAATGTTGGACAATTATACATTGAAGAAGATGATACTGGTATTAAACGAGTTGTACTCGGTTACTATCCTAGTCGAACAGTAGCCAATAATATTTTGAGTAGTGTACATGGTATGGGCTATGTGGATGCTTTTATTCAAAAGCGATATGAATCAGATATGGAAATTTTGGATGGTAGTGATACTGCTAGTACACCTAATTATGATTCACCTCCTCAACCAACTCCTGTTAATGATACGCCTATTGGCAATAATGAGGCAGTAGTAATTAAACTAGGGACTTATAATCACTTAGGAGATGCTCAATTGATTGGACTTGCAGAACAATTTGGAGAAGTTTATGTTGACGAGCATAGTAATGGTACGAAAACCGTTTTGCTAGGTAGTTATAATAGTTTTGGTGAAGCTAATGCTGTAGGCAGTAAACTCAATAGTATTGGTTTAAGTGGTTTAAGTTTCTTTAGAATCAATCGTTCATTTTTAAATAGTGCTGGAAGTAGTACAACAACGACTCCACCACCATATACACCACCTCCTAGTAGCCCAGTTCCTTCTACCCCTAATCCTACTAGGGATAGGCCTGTGTTTAATAATCATTTCAATACTGAAAATCTTATTGCATTAAATGTAGGCATCTATACACCTGCAAATGGAAATGCATTAGCAGAAACAGATGAGACTATTGATAAAAATGAAGAATTGGCTGGTAAACTAATTGGCCCAGAATTATTGTACTTGCTAGGTTCATTTGGACAAACAACTATTCCATTACGTTTTTATGGCTTAAATAAATTTAGTTTAGGTACTGGACATGATGCTTATATCATTCGAGAAGCAGAAAATAGAACTGGTGGAATTAATAATACGTACTTGTATATTTTTGATAAAACAGCCAATCAATTTGTATCTCGTGAATTATTAAGTGGGGTGACACAAAATGGTAGTGATATTAAAGAAACACGTACAACAATTATGGATTTGGATTCTGATGGTACTTTAGATCTTTTACCATTCTTTAAGGAAAAATATTATGCTTCTAATGGTCAATTGGTGTCTAATAAGGATGTAGAGGCTAAGGTTTGGAGAGATGGACAATACATACAAGCTAGGATTGAGGATAAGGATCAGGTGATTAATGAAATGGGTTTGTATTAATCATCTCTATCAAAGATAGTACATTATCAAAAAAAGAAATTTTGGGAATTTTAGATAAATAAACATTCCTTATTATCTTAGTGAGCGGAAGTCATGATAGCATTATCAAGGCTTCCGCTCTTTTGTTTATTGATCATTGATGACCCTTTAGATACCATAATAAATATGAAAAAATACATTCTTGCTTTAGATCAAGGTACTACTAGCTCTCGTGCGATTCTTTTTGATAAAAACGGCAGTATTGCTGGTGTAGCACAAAAAGAATTTACCCAAATATATCCCAAAGCAGGCTGGGTAGAACATAATGCTCTAGAAATTTGGGAAAGTCAGTTGAGTGTTGCCCAAGCTGTTTTAAGACAAACGGATACAAATGTGGAGGAAATTGCAGCGATAGGGATTACCAATCAAAGAGAAACAACCGTTGTTTGGAACAAGGAAACAGGAGAACCTATTCATAATGCTATTGTATGGCAAGATCGAAGGACTGCCAGTATTTGCGATCAATTGAAAGCTGATGGCTGGGAAGATTATATTCGGGAAAATACAGGATTGGTGATTGATGCTTATTTTTCTGGTACCAAAATCCAATGGATACTTGATCATGTAGAAGGGGCTAGAGCATTAGCAGAAAAAGGGGATTTATTGTTTGGAACGGTAGATAGTTGGTTGATCTGGAATTTGACTGGGGGAGCGGTTCATGCGACTGATTATTCCAATGCTTCTCGAACCTTATTGTATAATATCCAAGAATTGAAATGGGATGAAAAGCTATTAACCGCCCTGAATGTTCCTGCTGCTGTATTACCAGATGTCCGACCTTCTAGTGGCGATTATGGACAAACTACAGCGACCCTTTTTGGAGCTGCTATTCCGATTACTGGTGTTGCAGGTGATCAACAAGCTGCCTTATTTGGACAGGCTTGCTTTGAGCCAGGAATGGCGAAGAATACTTATGGTACGGGTTGTTTTATGTTGATGAATACGGGAACTGCACCTATAAAATCTAAAGCGGGTTTATTGACCACCATTGCTTGGGGATTAGATGGACAAGTGGAATATGCTTTAGAGGGTAGTGTGTTTATAGCAGGTGCAGCAATTCAATGGTTGAGGGATGGGGTTAAATTGCTAGATACGGCTCCTGATTCGGAGTATTTTTCTGCTAAGGTGACGGATACTGATGGGGTATATGTCGTTCCTGCTTTTGCTGGTTTAGGGGCACCTTATTGGGATATGTATGCTAGAGGTGCGATTTTTGGTTTGACTCGTGGTACGACCAAAGCTCACCTTATTCGGGCAACGCTTGAATCCTTAGCTTATCAAACACTTGATGTATTGAAGGCGATGGAAAAGGATGCGGCAATTTCTTTAAGTGAATTACGAGTGGATGGGGGAGCTTCTGCCAATAATTTATTGATGCAGTTCCAAGCGGATATTTTGGATGTGCCTGTGAATCGACCTGCAATTATTGAGACTACTGCTTTGGGTGCTGCTTATTTGGCTGGTTTAGCCGTTGATTTTTATGAAAAGGCAGATATTACCACTAATTGGCAAAAAGATGCCACTTTTGAATCTGAAATGGATACTGAGAGAAGAGTTAAATTATTGAAAGGGTGGCATAAGGCGGTTAAGCGTTGTATGGCTTGGGAGGAGTAAAGTAAAAGAGCCACCTATTTTGTTTATTACAAGCTCAAATGATACCTTAATCACTAATTGATTGAGGTATCATTTAGAAACATTTATAGTTCATTACTCCCCTACCAATTCCTTATCCACACTCCATTTATTCAAATCTTTTTGTTGAATCGCATTTGCCATTAATTCAGGAAATAAATTAGGCGTACAATAAAAACAGGGGACATCCATATTGGAGAAAGTCTGTGCCAATTGTTGATCATAATAAGGCTTTCCTTCATCACTCAAAGCGAGTAAAGTGACAATCTGTACCCCACTTGCTCTTAAATTAGCGACTCTTTTAATCAACTCATTTTTATTCCCTCCTTCGTATAAATCCGTAATCAATACTAGAATGGTATCTTTAGGTCTTCTAATTAACGATTGACAATAAGATACTGCTAGATTAATATCTGTTCCTCCGCCTAATTGAGTACCAAATAATAAATCAACAGGATCACTTAGATTTTCGGTTAGATCTACTACAGCTGTATCAAAGACGACCATATGTGTGGTGACTGCTTTGATAGAAGCCATTACTGCCCCAAAAATACTAGAATAGACGACTGAAGTAGCCATAGAACCACTTTGGTCAATACAAAGGATAATATCTTTGAGTGTTCCCCGTCCTTTTCGACCATAACCGACAAGCTTTTCAGGAACAACGGTTTTATATTCTGGTAAATAATGCTTGAGATTGACCTGAATCGTCTTTCCCCAATTGATTTCATTAAATTTTGGACGAGGATTCCTTACCGAACGATCCAAAGCTCCTTTGACCGCCTGAATCATAGATTGTCCCAAACGTCTTTCCAACTCTTTGACCACTTCCATGACCACCTTTCTTGCTGTATCCTTTGTTTCGGAAGGAATCACATCTTTTAAGCTCAATAGCGTTGCGACCAAATGGACATCTTTTTCCATCGTGTCCAAAGTCTCTGGTTCTAGGAGCATTTCTTGTAATCCTAAACGTTCAAAAGCATCCTTCTGCATGACTTGTACAACCGACTTAGGGAAGTATTTCCGAATATCTCCCAGCCATCTTTTCACCTTTGGATTAGAACCACCTAAACCACCTCGCCTACTACTAGCATCTCCATCATATAAAGCTTCCAAAGCCTTATCCATCTCTAATTCGGCTCCTGTCAATTGAATACCTGTTCCATCAGCATTGTTTCCGCCTAGTATTCTACGCCAGCGTTTGAGTACTTCTTCCCGATTTTCCATAGTTAATATTATAGACTAATTA
>JAHDFT010000093.1:12263-13829 GCA_020628015.1 Bacteroidota bacterium | reverse complement strand
CAAAATGGTACAATTATTTTTTGACTGTTCCTTATAGAGGGTCGATTATTGGGGTAGGCTTTTATTTTTCTAAGGTACTTTGACCACGCTGTGGTCTTAAGAAAAGAAAATTTCAAAAAATCACTTTTGATATATAAAATTAATACAACCTAAATCTGTCGTCGGATGGAATCCTTGCTTTTTGTAAAAATGTATTAAATGCTCTTGATGATCGGTCATCAATACCAACTGTCGGACATGTGTGTATTTTTGCACGATTTTTTGTACCAATATGCCGCCAATTCCCTTGTTTTGGTGGGCTGGACAAACGATCAAGTCTTGTATGTACACAATCGTTTGCCCATCACCTACTGTTCTAACCAGCCCAATCAATTCCTTATCTAAATAAACGCTAATCAAATCTAAGGATTGTTGAATACCTAATAATAGCTGATCAAAGGCTTGGATATAAGTCGTCCAGCCAACTGCTGCATAGAGCTTTTTGAGTTGATCTGCTTCGATATTTTTATTTGTTTGATAAGTCAGGTTTAGACTCATTATTTAAATATCATATTATGTAATTATTGTTTCTCCAATTTCCCATTAGCAGCGAAGGTATAAGTCCCTGCTTTGGGGCCACCTTCTACCACAATCTTATCCTTAAAAATGGTACATTTAACCGTCCCACTCAAATAAGCCTCAAACACATCCAATTGCAATTGGTCAATCATTAAGCCTTCCTTCGCATAATTGGCGATGCTTAACCAGCCTCTTGGACCTGCGCCTTCTGCCATTTGATAGTGAAGCAAGGTGTGAAAGTCCTTAGAAATATCAAAGCGAGCTGCGGAGACATATTTCACCACATCACTTATTTCGACATCATCTTCATCAGCAGATTCACTTGCCGCCTCTGCCGCTCTTAGGGATTCAATATACTGTAAATCAATATATTCATTAACCGATTCATCCGCAATATACTTTGCGAACTTCATGTCCTTGACCTCAAAAGGTAAGTCCTTTTTGGGAAAATGGTCAATAAAACGAGCGAAAGGCTTCATAACCTTAGATTTATCGGATGTATTTTTTTGATCATCCAATCCTACAGCTGTTGCTTTTGCATCACCTGTTGTCCCTGTAAGCTTTTCTCCTTCAGTACTAGGATTGGTTTGACAAGAGACATAGCCTAAACAAAAACACAACAGTAGGCAATAAGTAATAAATTGTTTTTTCATAAAAAAGGGATTATCTATCAGTATCAGCCGCAGCTTTCTTTACTTGATCATAAATAGTGCCGCTTGAATTCTTCACCGCTTTTTCTTCAACCGCATAATCTTTGAGTAAGGCGGTCATTTCTTGTAAAGGCTTTAGCAAAGTTTTCTCATCATACTTCTGTGGTTTGGCTAAGGCTTTGATTTCCTTTTTATCGCCTACAGATGTAGATTTACCATAATTGTCCATACTAAAACGAGAAATATTGACAATCTTATTCACACCAGTCTTACCAGAATTTGCGGTTAAGTCATAACGCTTACCTGTCACCATATTGCCCGCATTTCCTTCGATGGTGTAAATATACGCATGATCATC